>NZ_DBKJ01000073.1:0-21737 GCF_002297325.1 Treponema sp. UBA753
TTACCAAGCGAGTTTGTAAAAACCTAATGGTTATGCCTTGGAGCATTTTATTTTCTGTTGACTGATTTAGCCATTTTTGCTAACATTCTTTCGCTTGCCAACTTAGCTCACCTGGTAGAGCAGCTCCCTCGTAACGAGCAGGTACTCGGTTCAAGTCCGGGAGTTGGCTAAAGTATAAGACCACACTAAAAATAAAGTGTGGTCTTTGTTTTTTATGGAAAACTTGAACCGAGTACCGAAACGAACGCCGACCAAATGGGAGGAAAAGTCGGCAAGGATGCCGACGTAAGTGAGTGAAGGCGTCCGAAAGGAGATGGCATGGAAGCCGGCGACTGGAGGAATCGAGTTCAAGTCCGGGAGTTGGCTAAAGTATAAGACCACACTAAAAATAAAGTGTGATCTTTATTTTTTCCAGTAAGCTGGTGTAAGAAAAATAAAGAGTGTAAAAAGTTCCAGACGGCCGGCAATCATTGCAAAACTGTACCACCATTTTATAGGGGCAGCGAGCCAACCGCAATTATTGCTTGGTCCTAACGCACCAAATGCAGGCCCGCAGTTTCCGAGCATTGTTACAGCTCCTGTAAAAGAAGTTTGCATATCAAGCCCAAAGAGCGATGTAAAGAATGCTGTTAAAATTACAAAAGAAAAATACAAAAAGAAAAAAGCCGAAACTGAAAAAACAACATCTTTTCTTCCTGCCTGCTGATTCAGCCTGATTGAAAAAACTCCGTGCGGATGAATCATTTTTAGTATTTCATTTTTGAACTGCTTGTAAAGAACAACCCATCTTATGACTTTTACTCCGCCGGAAGTTGAACCGGACATTCCGCCTATGAACAAAAGCATCAAAATTACAATTTGGCTTGCGCTTTTCCATTTTGTGTAGTCGGCTGTGGAAAATCCTGTTGTTGTCAAAATGCTTGCTGTTTGAAATGCAGAAAATCTGAGCGACTTAAAAAATCCGCCGTAAGAAGAACTTTGAATAATTGCGATTGCGACGATTGAAATAACATTTATCCAGATGTATGCTTTTAGCTCCGAGTTGCATTTTATTTCGCTGAAATTCCGTGTGAAAAAATAATAATAAAGTGAAAAATTTATTCCTGCTAAAAACATAAACGCAAAGCAAATCCATTCGATTGAAGCGGAATTGTATGCGCCGATGCTTGCATTTCTTGTAGAAAATCCGCCTGTTCCCAAAGTTGAAAATGCGTGGCAAAGTGCGTCTATAAAATCCATTCCCGCAATTTTTAAAAGAGCAGTTTGAACAAGCGTCATTCCAAGGTAAATGAACCAAAGAATTTTTGCGGTGGTTGTTATTTTAGGCGTGAACTTTCCTTTTTCAGGGCCTGTAGTTTCCGCCTTTATAAGCTGAAATCCGCCGACTCCAAGAACTGGCATAAGCGCAACCGTAAGTGCCACAATTCCCATTCCGCCAAGCCAATGTGAAAGGCATCTCCATAAATTTATGCTGCGCGGAAGTTTTTCAATTTCAGAAAGAATTGTTGCGCCTGTTGTTGTGAATCCGCTTACGCTTTCAAAAAATGCATCCGTAAAATTTGGAATTGCTTTGCTAAAGTAAAGCGGAATTGCTCCGAACACGCTTGCGGAAATCCAGGCGAGTGCGACAGCTGCAAAACTTGATCTTATTGTAAGCCTTGATTTTTTGTTGCGGAAAAAAAATATCGTCATTGAACCTAGAATCAAGCTTGCAACCATTGGAATTAAAAAAGATGGAAGTACAAAATATTCATGGCAGAAAATTGCCGTTGCGATTGGAATTGAAAATGAAAGTCCAACTATTGAAATTATAAAAAAAATTATTCTGCAAACTGTAAATGCCATTGAAAGTTCCTATTTGCTGAATTTTTCCAGAATTTTTTTATCTCCAGTTTTTTCTATTATAACTAGATGGTCGCCCACAGAAAATGTTGTGTTTCCCTGCGGAAGTTCAAATTTTTCGCTTCCAATTTTCTTTACAAGAAGAATCAGATATTCGCCTGGACTTGCAATGTCTTTCAGCTGCTTGCCGATAAATTTGCTTGATGAAGGCAAATCGCATTCCACGATTTCAAATGCACCGTTTGAAACTGTATGAATTCCCGTTACTGATTTTCCGTGCAGATGGCTTATGATTGAATCAACCAAAGTGTCTCTCATAGGAATTGCGACATCGATTCCAAGCTTTCTGGCAATGTTTCCGAACTGGGCCTGGGCAACCAAAGCAATTGTTTTTTCCACTCCAAGAGATTCAAGGTAAGCGGAAACAACCATGTTCAGCTCGTGATTGTGCGTGGCGCAAATTACAAGGTTGTACTTTTGAATTCCTTCTTCTTCTATAAACACATCGTCTGTGATGTCCGCATTGAAAATCTGCGCCTGCGGAAATTTTTTTTCAGCTTCCTTGCAAAGGTTTTTATCGCTGTCTATGATTGTGAATGTCTGAGAAATATTTTTTGTTCCGCTGAAAATTTTTCTTAAAAACGAAACTTTGTCTTTTTCAATAATTTTGTCTGCTACGATTGTTCCGATTCTTCCGATTCCAACTAATGCGATTTTTTTTATTGTGTCTGTCTTGATTCCGCAAAGCTCAAGTATGAACGGAATGTTTTCTTTTTCAATTATGATTCCGATTCTGTCTCCTGCATTTAAAATCGTTTCGCCGGATGGCAAGGCTGAAATCATGTTGTCTGAATCTTTTTCTTTTGTTTCCTGATAAACTATAAGAAATTTTTTGTCTGTAAGCGAGCGGATGTTTTTTAATGTGGCTCCATCGAGTTTGCTTCCTTTTTCAATTTGAAGAGCAATGATTTCAAAATCACCGTTTTCGCCAAAATCAACTATGTCGCTTATTGCTCCGTGCTCAACAGCTTTTACAATTGCCTGCGCCGCTTCTACATCGGGATGAATCATGTAATCAATTCCATAAAGCGGACGATGATTTCCCTTGAAAGTTTCTGCATGCTGGCGCGCTGTTGTGTTTGTGTTTGCATAGTAAGCATAGTTTCTTACACGCGCAATTTTCAACACATCTGGATAAACAGCGTCCACAAGAGAACAGGTAATCATATTGATTTCATCGCTGTCAGTCAAAGTTACAAGCGCATCCATTTTTCCGATTTCAAGTTCTTCCAAAACTTGAAGGTTGTTTCCGTCTGCATTTATAACTTCGCAGTCAAGACGATTGCTTACGTGCTCAACAATGTCTTCGTTGCTTTCGATTATTTTTACAATGTTGCCTTCGTTTATAAGGCGTTTTGCTAGCTGAACTCCAGTAAAGCCCGCGCCGATTATCATTATGTTCATTGTTTTAATTATACATGAAACCTCGCGCTGTGTTCAATCTAAGAAAATTATGAGGAAATTAAAACCTCTCTTTTTATAGACAGAAAAATCAAGATGAACTAAAATGCTGGCGTATTAAAAATTTATTTTTGGAGATTTAAATTGTCAATTTTTCAAGGAATTGTTTTGGGAGTTCTTCAGGGCATTGCTGAGTTTCTGCCGATTTCTTCTTCTGGACATTTGATTGTTGCGCAGAATTTATTTGGGCTTGAAGAAGTGCCTCTTTTGTTTGATGTGTTTCTTCATGTTGCAACTTTGCTTGCCGTTGTTTTGTATTTTAGGAAAAAAATATGGGAGCTGATTTGCAGTTTTGCAAGAATTTTTGTTCCTGTAAAAAATCCTTCCGCCGTCCAGATTGAAAAAAAAGACGAAGACACAAAATACATTGTTGCTATTATTCTTGCTACTTTTGTTACCGGTGTACTTGGAATTTTTTCTTCAAAAGTCATTTCTGAGATTTCTGTAAAACTTGTTTGCGCTGGATTTGTTGTTACAGCCTTGCTTTTGATTTTTTCTTCACTTATTGAAAAGAAACATTTATCTTATTCTGAAACTTCTTTGAAATCTCCGTCCTGGAAGCAGTCTTTGGTAATCGGCTTGGCGCAGGGAATTGGAACTTTGCCTGGAATTTCAAGAAGCGGCTCAACAATTGCGGGCTCTCTTTTTTGCGGAGTCAAACGAGATGTTGCAGGCGAATTTTCATTTATTGTTTCTATTCCGGCTATTTTGGGTGCGTTTATTCTTGAACTGAAAGATTTGGGGGAAGTTTCATCTTCGATTGGAGCAGAGCCTGTTATTGCAGGTTGCGCGGCGGCTTTTGCAAGCGGATATATTGCTCTTTCTTGGCTCATGCGCCTTATAAAAAAAGGCAGGCTTGAATGGTTTGCCTGCTACTTAATTCCTGTTGGAATCTTGGGAATGATTTTCCTTCATTGACATTTTGAATTTCCAGCTTGACTAGAACTATTTTCATTGTCATTCCCGCACTTGATGCGGGAATAAAAGTTTAAGAAAAGTATTATCGGGTCAAGCCCGATAATGACAGTAGGTAAAAATCAAAGCTAATTAGATTCAGCAGCTCCCGGAAGTCCTATGTCTTTTCTGTAGAACATATCGGTGAATTTTATTCCGCTCATTGCTTCATAAGCGTTTTTCCATGCTTCGTCAAAAGTTGTTCCGTATGCAGAGCAGGCTAAAACTCGTCCGCCGCTAGTTACAAGTTTTGTGTCGTCCGGGCTTCGGCTTCTTCTATTTTCCATTGCTCCAGCTATAAAAACCTTTGCATTGGCTTTGCTTGCTTTTTCTTCGTCGATTGTAATATTGTATCCTTTTTTATAGGATTTTGGATAACCGCCGCTTACTGCAACTGGAGCAACCTGATAGCCTTTTTTCCATTTGAGTTTGAATTCTTTTAAAGAGCCGTCAGTTATGGATTTGCAGAGGCTTAAAAAGTCAAAGTCCATAAGCGGAAGCACTGCCTGTGTTTCAGGATCTCCAAGGCGCACATTGTATTCAAGGCATTTTGGGCCGTCTTCTGTAAGCATAAGCCCGAAGAAAATAAATCCGCGGTAATCATAATTTTCCGCTTCAAGCCCTTTTAATGTTGGTTCAAGAATATTTTTTTCAAACTGGGAAATTATTGCTGGAGTCGCATCGTCAACAGGAGCGATTGCGCCCATTCCGCCTGTGTTCGGACCTTTTGCGCCATCGAAAAGCCTTTTGTGGTCTCTTGCGCTTAAGAATGGAACTATGCAGGATTTCCCTTGCTCTGAAAATTCTTTAGTAACGCTTACAGCCGCAAGAATTGAAATTTCTGTTCCGCGAAGATATTCTTCTATTACGAGTTTTTTTCCAGCTTCACCAGCAATAGAACCATCCATAAGCTGCTCGACTGCATTTTCTGCTTCTTCTAAAGTTTTTGCTACTACAACGCCTTTTCCGGCTGCAAGTCCGTCTGCCTTTACGACAATCGGCGCGCCTTGTTCTTTTATATATGAAAATGCTTCTTCTTTTGAAGTGAAAGTTTTGCTTTTTGCGCAGGCAACGTTATATTTGTGCATGAATTCTTTTGCAAGGTCTTTACTGGCTTCAAGTTGCGCTGCCTGAAACTTTGGTCCTACAGTCGGAATTCCTGCGTTCCAAAATAAATCTGCAAGTCCTTCTGCAAGCGGATTTTCCGGCCCGATAACGGCAAGCTCGCAATTGTTTTCCTTGGCAACTTTTATATACGCGTCATTTCCTGTAATGCCGTTAAGATATTCGCATTTTGAAAAATCAATATTTCTGCATTTTTTTTCAAAGGCTGTCCCGCCGTTTCCAGGAACGCAAATTACTTCTTCAATAAGATTGCTTTGTGCCAGTTTCCATGCAATTGTATGCTCTCGTCCGCCATTTCCTACAACAATAACTTTCATAGTTGCTATGATAGTTTAAAAATCAAAAAGTTACAACATTGCAGAATTTTAGGCGGATAAGAATTCAGGCTTGTTTAAAAAGATTCAAGGCGAACTAAAAGCTGCTCAAGTTTTACTGCATAGCTTTTGTCTGCTGCCCAAGTTCCTGCAAGACCTTCTATTGTTGGCGATTTTCCGCGCGGATTTACATACTTATACCGAGTATCAATACATTCGTTGTTCAGTGGAATATCTTTTGTTGCATATGCGTGAAGATGCTGAATGTGCGCCCTTACTCCGAGTTGTTCCGTTGCAAAAGTTTCGCCTGGATGTTCTGCATCGATTGCGCCAAGTCCGCAGTAGTTGTGCATTTGCGGTGTAACAAGGTTTCCGAATCTTAAAAATCCAGTTTCTAGGCACATTTGAACAAAAGCACAGTCGCTGTTTATTCCTTCTGCGTTTGCTTCTTCAATGTAAAGAGCTGCAAGCCGTGCAACTTCTTTTTTATTTGCTGAAGGATTTGCGCTCATAAAGAAGTTATAAAGCTGTTTTTCTGATTTTATTCCCTGAGCAGAAAGATTCCTTGAAATTTCTTTGCGGCCTTTTGTTGAAACGCACGAAACTGCTGTTAGCAAAATGCAAAATATAAAAATCGGCAATTGAATTTTTTTCATGTTTACGAAATTGTTGTTCCTATGTAATTTTTTCCATCGAGGACTGCTTTTATATTCCCGATGTTTTTTCCGCCGGCGCAAATAACTTTTAAGCCAAGCTCCTGTGCTTTTTTAGAAGCGATTGGGTCGAACGGACAGTTTTTTCCTGGAACCCATTCGTCTCCTACCATTTTTCTAAAGTCGCTCCATGAAATATTATCGATTGGTTTTGCGTCAGGATTTTTGCGAGGATCATCCGTGTAAACTTTTTCGATGTTTGAAAGATTTACAACTGTGTCTGCTTCAAATCTCTCTGCAAGAAGAACAGCATCATTGTCTGTTGAAAATCCAGGTTTCCAGCCGGAAGCAACGAGAATTCTTCCTGTAAAGTCGCTTACTTTTGTAGGATCTGTTACAACATCTTGACTGCACAAAGGTCCAAAGACAGTTTTTAAAAGCTGGGCATTGAGCCGCGTTGCCATTATTCCAATCCAGTCGCAGGCATAGTTAAGTTTGTCTGAATCTTCAAATGCTGAAAGTTTCTTTTGGTTTTCATCAAATTTTGCAGAAACTGCTTTGTATGAGTTCTGATAGTTTCTTGCAGGTCCACCACCACCGGCTACAAGAATCAGACGCGCATCTTTATTTTCAGAAAGCCACGAGCAAATCATGCTGCTGAATTCAAAAAGAAAATTTTCATCTGGTTTGTCCGGCGCGATTATTGAACCGCCTACGCTTAAAACTTTTGTAGTCATTTTGTTCTCCGTATATATTTTAGTAAATTCCTTGAATAACAGGATTGTTCCATAAAGAACTATAGCTTGAAGTTTTGTCTCCGGCTTCTTCCCATAAAGATTGTAAAGCATAAGTGCGCGGCCTGTAAACAATTTTGCTGTTTAAAGACGACTGCTTTATCTGATGCCAACCTCTGCTGAATGCGATATGCTGATTGTCAAGATTTCCAAAGTAGAATTCTTTTGGGTCAGTTATTTCAATGAATGAAGAAAATGAAAGTCCATCTCCAAGCGAAACATCAACAGGCAGCCATCCGTATCCTTCAAAGTAAATCTCTGTCCACCAATGCGGACTTACATTTGATTTATCCTGCGCAAGAATTCCTGCCACTGGAACAGATGGAATTCCTGCCGCTCTGCACAAAGCTGTGTAAAGAATTGCAAAATCGTAAGCGTCTCCTTTTTTTCTGCGGATTAAATCAAGCGGCGAAATATTTCCAGTGCGGATTTTTTCAGAAACTTCATAATTTTCTGTCATAAAATTGTATATAAGTTTTGCCTGCCTGTACGGATTTTTTTCCCGTCCGATAATTGTTTCAAGAAGTGAAGAAACTGCTTTTGAATCCGAAGGAACACAAGCATCTGCGGAAGTATTTTTTGTGTACAAAATTCCGCCTTTATCTTTGTACTGCCCTAAATTTTTTGGATTTAAATTTCCTTTTATTCCGAATGTGCTTACAATAAATGTCTGGCTGAATCTTTGCTTGTTGTTTGTAATTTTGTTCAGCTGCTTGTTATGAATTATGTCAAAAGTGTCATCAACAATAAACGGCTCAGGGTAAACTTCATTCAGCTCAACAAACGGCTGAAACGAAGAAACTGCGGGCTTTGGAATGTAAAGCAAAATCGAACTTTCTTGAGAAGCAACGTGATTTGAAATATCGGCTGCAATTTGAATTACGTAAGTTCTTCTGTTTGAATATTGCTTTTTTCCGTAAGGAAAATTTACATTGATTTTTTTTGCCGCGCTTGTTCCGTGCGGAGTTTCTATGAAAACTGAGCCGCTTGAAGCTCCATCTGGAATTTTCACAGAAATTTCAGAATCTGTCCAGGCAATATAGTCAAAGTCAGTTTCGCTTGCCGGAATGAAAATGCTGTTTTTGTCTTGGTTTTCGTTTTGCTCTGAACTATGCAAAGGTGAAGTTTCGTCCCGGTTTGCGGTAAAATAAACTTTTGATTTTCCTTTTGAAGGTCCGAAATTTGTTCCGCGGATTATTATTGCTTGACCGGTAGCTGCGTTTTCTGCGGAAATAGATGAAATTACAGGAATTGAAGTTACAGGAGATACGATTGCTGCTACAGGAATCCCGTTTTCATTTGCAAAAAAAGCCGGTTCTGATTTTCCTGCTGAAGTTCCTACAATCACGAGTCCGTCCTGCGCATTTGGCGGAATTATAAATTTGATTTTTTTGTCCGACCAAAGTGAATATCCGCTTGCAGTGATTTTTGAGCCTGATATTTCTACGCTGGAAGTTCCCCTTGAATCTCCAAAGCCGCTGCCTTCTATTGTCATTTCATCACCAGGCGAGCCAATCATCGGAGTTATTGAGTCTATCACAGGCTTGCGCTTTACATTGCGGCCTAGAATTCCCAAAATAAAAATTGCGGAAACAACTATAATTATCCAGCTTATTGTTCTTGCTAGCGGAGAACTTCTAAGGAGATTCGAATAAGATTTTAAAATTGCCAATTCATTTTCCTGAGTCTAAATTTGAAAAAGGGTAGGAAACGTGAAATGCAAATCCGTTGTTTCTGTTTTGTTTCTCTGAATTTTCGCCCTGCGGATAAAAAACGTCGTAGTTTTTTAGAGAAGGAATCAGTGCGATTTTCTTGAAATTTGATCCGCCGATTATTAGAACAGGAACTGCCGAAGCTGAATTTGAAGAAACTGGCAATGTGTAAAAGTTTTTGTCCGAATTGTCGGAAGCCAAAATCGAATTCAAAACTGAAACGTCGATATTTCCGTCGGAGCTAACCTGATTCGCTGTTGACGAAATTGAAGTGCGCGCTACAGGTTGAAATGCAGAAAGTTGCCCCTCAAACGGATTCGTTTTTTTTGCGCTTGGAACAACGAATGCAAAAACTGCCGCCGCCGCAATTCCAGCTGCGAAATATTTTATGCCGCTGCTTGGCTTTGGAAATTTAAATGTGTTTTTTCCTGCCTGAGTAACTTTTTTGTAGGAAAGCCGTGCTTCAAGCCTTTGAAAACTAGAATCCAAATCTTCCTTTGAAAAATGAAAGGACTCTTTGTCTTCAGCAAAGACCGAATTAATCGCGAGGAATTTTTTTAGCTTGGCGGAGCATTTGGGGCAGGAATTTACGTGCGCTTCGTATTCTGCAACATAATTCTTAGGAAGTTCTCCGTCCGCATAGATAGAATGAATGTCATCTTCAGGACAAGTAAACATCTTCTTCTCCTATCAGTTTTAGTAATTGTGCCTTTGCCCGGAAAACCCGCACCTTTACATTCCCCTCTGTAATTCCGAGCTGGCGGCCAATCTCCTTGTAGTTCATATCGGCATATTCTTTTAGAATAAGCACTTCTTTTAAATTGTCAGGAAGCTTGTTTAAGGCTTCTAGCGCAATTTTTTTTGCTTCCTTTTTTAAAAGCTCTGTTTCGCCGCTTTCCATTTGCTGACGGCCTTCATAAAGCGCCTTGTGGTAAGCGTTTGCCTCTCTAACTTTCCGTTTTGCATAATTCAGCGAAGCGTTTTTTACAACTCTAATTAGCCAGAAAACTGCGTCATTTATAGAAGGAAAAACCATTGCTTTCTCGTTTGCCTTTATAAATGAGTCGTGAACCAAATCTTCTGCGGCTTCTTCATCTTCTACAATTTTAAACGAAACTTTGAACAAAAGTTCCATTGCAGAGTCGTATAATTTTCTAAAGTCCTTTGAATCCGCGCAATTTATCGAGCCTGATTCACTTTTATTAAAAGAAAACACAATAAGTCCTGTTTAGTTACATTTTTTCTGTTTTTTTTAGGAACGCTTCCAAACTGCTCCATTTGGAGTGTCTGTTATAACGATTCCGCGCTCTGAAAGCATATTGCGGATTTCGTCGGCTCTTGCAAAATTTTTTGCTTTTTTTGCTTCAACTCTTTCTGCCACAAGCGCGTCAATTTCCTGTGCTTCTGGATCTCCTGAATGGTCTGGAACAGAAGCTTTTTGCTCTTTTTCCTGTTCAGCAAGAAAGTCCGCGGCAGATTTTACAAGATTCAAGCCAATTACACTGTCCATTCTGCGCACAAGTTCAAGCGATTCTTCAGGCTTTAAAGAGCCGTCTTTAACTGCCTTTTGTATGCAGCTCAATGCAACTGGAGTCGAAAGGTCATTTTCCAAAGCGGCTTGGAATTTTTCCATGTATTCCTTTGCTTTTTCAGACAGATTTTCAGTTTTGCAAGCTTCGCCTTTTGTATAAACTTTGGAACAATTCAGTGAATCAGCTCCTCCTGCATTTTGCGCAAGCCGGGCAACACGCTGAACAAGGGCTGCTCTTGAATTTTTCGCTGAATCCATTGCGTCCCAGCTAAAATAAATTTGCTTGCGGTAATGTCCTCCTAAAAGGAAAAATCTGTAGTCAAGCGGATCGTAGCCTTTGTCTATTAATGACTGAAGCGTCAAAAAGTTACCGTGGGACTTTGACATTTTTTCTGCCTGACCTGATTCTGCGGCTTTTTTGTCTTTTGCAATCACAAGGAATTCATTGTGAAGCCAGTAGTTTACCCATTTGTGGCCGGTCGCGCCTTCTGACTGGGCGATTTCGTTCGTGTGGTGAATCGGGATGTGGTCGATTCCGCCCGTATGGATGTCAAAATGCTCGCCGAGGTATTTCATGCTCATTGCGGAACATTCGATGTGCCAACCCGGATAGCCTCTTCCCCAGGGAGAATCCCATGTTAAAGCCTGATTTTCAAATTTTGATTTTGTGAACCAGAGAACAAAGTCGTAGGGATTGCGCTTGTTCTGGTCAACTTCGATTCTTGCTCCAGCTTTGAGGTCGTCAAGATTCAGGTTGGCAAGTTTTCCGTAGTCGGGATAGGTCGTTACATCGTAGTAGAGGTTTCCGCCGGACATATAAGTGTGTCCGTTCGCTTCGATTCTCTTGATAAGCTCGATCATGTCCTGGACGTGTTCTGTCGCCTTGCAGACGACATCCGGCCTGATTATGTTCAGCCTGTCAATGTCATTGAAAAAAGCGTCCGTGTAGAATTTGGCGACTTCAAGAACCGACTGATGGCGTTCCTGAGCTGTCTTGAGCATTTTGTCCTCGCCCTCGTCTGCGTCTCCGGTAAGATGCCCGATGTCTGTTATGTTCATAACGTGCTTTTTGTCGTATCCGAGGAAAGTGAGCGTGCGGTCAAGCGTGTCAAGAAAAACGTAGGCGCGGAGATTTCCGATGTGCGCGTAGTTGTAGACGGTCGGTCCGCAGCCGTAAAATCCCACAAAACCTTCGTGAATCGGAACGAATTCTTCCATCTTGCGGCCCATTGTGTTGTACAGTCTCAACGCCATTTTTTTTCCTCCATTGAAAATCTTGTGCGCATTATATTAAGTGCTTGTTTTCACTATCGATTTTTTTATTTTTTTTCTATAAAATGAAATGCAATGACTAACAGAATACGCAAAATAGTTGAAAATATCAAGAACTTGTACAAAGGACGGCTTTTTCCAGATGAACCGATGAGTCTTCATACTACAATGAAAGTCGGCGGAAATGCTGAGCTTTTTGCCGAACCTAAAGATGTTTTTTCACTTGCGCTTGTTATTTCAGAATGCAAGAAAAATTCTGTGGATTTTTTTATTCTTGGCGGCGGAAGCAATTTGATTGTAAGCGATGAAGGATTTTGCGGCGTTGTTGTTTCAATGAATGCGTTTTCTTCTATTAAATTTGAAAATGGAATTGTAATTTGCGGTTCTGGAGTTGAAACTAGCCGTGCTGTGGAATTCTTTGCGCAAAATGGAATTTCTGGAATGGAATCTTTTGCGGGGCTTCCTGGAACTTGCGGCGGAGCTTGCTACATGAATGCCCGTTGCTATTCGAATGATATAAGTTCAAAAATTGAATTTGTGGAATATCTTGACTTGGAAAATTTTGATGAAAATTCCTATAAATTTCTTGAGAAACATATAAAAATGTATCATAATAATAAAGATTGTGAGCAGTGGGCTTATAAACATTCGCCGTTTATGGAAAAATCCGCTGTTATAACAAAAGTTGCCTTTAAAGCGGAAAAATGTCAGCCTGAAAAAATTGCTGAACTTAAAGCTGCGTGCGAAAGTTTTATAAAAGACAGAGAGCAAAAGGGGCATTTTAAATCTCCAAGTTCTGGAAGTGTTTTTAAAAACAACCGGAAATTTGGAGAGCCGAGCGGAAAACTTATTGATGAAGCCGGCTTAAAAGGTGTAAAAATCGGCGGGGCGCAAATAGCTCCGTGGCATGGAAATATAATTATAAACGCAGGAAACGCAACTTGCTCCGATATAAAAAAACTTGTTCGGCTTGCACAAGACAAAGTGAAAGAACGGACTGGTTTTATGCTGGAATGTGAAGTTGTTTTTGTTTAGAAGGTGGTTCGAAATTGCTTCAGCTTTCATTTGTGAATTTTAAGCAGAACTCATATATTCTTGTTGAAGGAACTTCTGCAAATGACAGATTTTTTATTATTCAAAGCGGAAGGGTAAAGTGCTTTAACGAGGTTGCGATTCCAGGAACAACTCCTGAAATTTTAGGACCGGGCGACTTTATTGGAGTAGTTTCCTGTATGTCTGGGCATGGGCAAACTAAAAATGTTGTCGCATTGACTCCTGTTGTTGCAATCATGGTTCATAAAAGCCAGTACCCAGAACTGATTATGAAAAACACGCCTGTCGCAATGAAGATTGTACGTTCCTTTGCCCGCGACATGAGAATTGTAAATGATCAGCTTACAAAGCTTACACTAAAAAATATTATTTTGGATTCTCCGGAGTCACTTTTTTCTATAGCGGAATACTACGAAAAGTCAGGCCATTACAATATAGCTTTGTACGGATATTATCAGTATTTAAAGCAGTGTCCAACAGGAATCAACATTGAAAATGCCAAGCGAAAATTCATTGCTTTGCGGCAAAGGGCAAAAGCTGTTTACTTGGAGCCGTCAAATGAAACTTTCCGTGAATATCCTGCCGACTCAATGATTTTTTCTGAATGTCAGAAAGGCGCGGATATGTTTATAATTCAGGAAGGCTCTGTAAGAATTTCAAAGGTTGTAGACGGAAACGAAGTTACTCTTGCGCTTTTAAAGAAAGGCGATATGTTTGGCGAAATGGCATTGCTTGAAAATAAACCGCGTTCTGCAAGTGCGATTGCCCATGAACCTTGCCGGCTTATGGTTGTGAATATGGCGAACTTTAATCAGATGGTAACAACCCAGCCGCAGATGATTTCAAAACTTACAATGATGTTTGCGGAACGTCTTTGGGCAATGCACCGTCAGCTTGCGAATACTCAGCTTGGCGATTTAAGGGAAAAACTTATTGACATGATTTCGCTTCAGATTGAAAAGCAAAAAGTTCCTTTTGTAAAAGGCAGCGTTTACCATTCCGGGCTTTCTTTGACAGATGTGTTTAAACTTTGTGCAATTCCGCGTGAACAGCAAGGGGAAGCTTGCCGGCAGATTCAGTATGACCAGAACATAAAAATTGTGGGCGGAAAAATCGATGTGCCCGATGTTGAAGAGCTTATAAAACAAGCTGCTTTCTATAGAAAACAGAGTTCAAAACATGCGAATTAAAAGAATTTTTATCTGTCTTTTTTTCTTGCTTTTGACTTTTCCTTTTTTTGCTGAAGATTCGCTTCCTTTTGGATACCGCGGAATACAGCTTGGAATGTCTGTAGATCAGGTAAAAGAGGCTTTAAAAAAAGATTTGAGCTTTGGCTACCGTGGCGACAGAGATGTTTCGCTTTTGCCTGGAGAAAACAGAACTTTAATAGAAACTGACACTTCAAAAAACGCTCCGTATTCGTTCCTTGATCGCTGTTGGTTTCAGTTTTACGAAGACAAACTTTACACAATTACACTGAACTTGCGCCGCTCGAAGATTGACCATTATTCTGTTTTTTCTTCATTGACTGAAAAATATGGAAATCCTTCTTCGCTTAATCCTGAAAAATCTGAATGGAAAGACGACAACGTGATTATGTCGCTGGAACGTCCGCTGACTTTAAAATACACTGACAGGAAAATTTTTGAAGAGCTTCAGTCAAAGGCTCTTGTAAATAAAAGCGCGGAAGAAATGGCTCGGGATGAATTTCTTGAAGGACTTTGATTTATGAAAAGTTTTAAGTTTTTTGCGGTTTTTGCAGCTTGCGTTTTTATTCCTGTTTTTGTTTCGTGCCAGAATAAAAAATTTAATCTTCCTATAAAGGAATTTAAAATTTTAACTTCCGCAGAAAATTCTGTTTTTGTAAAAGCTGAGATTGCCCAAAAAGAAGAAGAGCGCAACTACGGATTTATGAACCGCAAAAATATTCCAGAAGGAACAGGAATGCTTTTTGTTTTTGAAAAAGATCAGGTTTTAAGTTTCTGGATGAAAAACACGCCGCATCCGCTTTCAATTGCATATATTGATAGAACTGGAACAATTCAGAATATTTTTGACATGACGCCTTTTAGCCTTGCGCCTGTAAAAAGCACTCGTTCTGTAAGATATGCTTTGGAAGTTCCACAGGGCTGGTTTGAAAAAGTCGGAATAAAAACTGGCGATAAAATTGTTTTAGATTAAAGCGCGCTAAATTTCAGCATCAAGTTTTGCTATTTGAGATGCGGCAATCTTGTCATTTGGGTCGATTTCAAGGACAACTTCAAAATACTTTCTAGCTTCTTCATTCTGATTCATTTTTAAGCACAAACATCCAAGGTTGCTTATAATTTTTGTGTTTTCTGAATCCATTGAAAGCGCGTCTACCAAAGTTTCTTTTGCTTCTTTTAGTTCGCCTGTTTCCATTTGGCAGATTGCAAGCTCATTTAATGTGTCTGCGTTTTCGTCTCCGCCTTCGCATTCTCTTGCTTTTAAAAACGCCTGTTTTGCGTCTTCAAATCGTCCAAGCCGTCTAAGTCCCCAGCCAAGCAAAAACCATGCGTTCCAGACAACAGGATTGTCTCTTATGAATTTTCGGATTTCCTCAAGGCCTTTTTCTTCTTGACCTTCAGAAATCAGTTTGTATGCGTCTCGGAATCTGTCGTTTTCCAAATTGCGGTTTGAAATTTTATTGATAATTTCCTGTGCGCGTTCTTTTTTATAAATTCCGTTTTCGCCAAGCTCTTCGTCTTTTGCGTCTGCAACAAGTCCAAGATAGCTTTCAAAGCAGCCTTTTGCTTCTCCGTAATCGCGTTTTTTCAGGTAAAAAAAGCCTGCGTTAAAATATGCGTCTGGAATTTCTTTGTCGCTGTCCATTGCCTGTTTGTAATAGTCAAGCGCAGCTTCGTCATAAGCATCTGCGTCTTCGTTCAGGGAATTGCGCCGGTAGCTGTCTGCTTTTTGGTCAAAGAAAATCGCCATGTTCAAAATTATTGCTTTGTCTTGCGGGTCGATTCCGTTTACAGCCAGCCAAATTTCTTCTGCCAAATCCCAGTCTTCGTTGCGGGCTTTTAATATTGCGGCTTCTGCCAGCTCTTTTTTTATTCCGGGGCGGACATCTGTAATTAGCTTGCGGTAATATTCTGAATTTTCATTTTTTTTGTCGTAAGCAAGAACTGTTAAAATGCCAGAAAGAATCTGTTCTTCTGAAAGCTTTGTCGCATCTTGTTCAACCGAATCTTCTGGATTTTTTTTCTGAACAGGCAGCGGAATTTCAGGGTTGATTTTCATTGCCTTTGGGGAAAGAACTGAGCCTTCAGGCAACTTTATAAAATAGATAGAATCCAGTGAATTTGTAGAAACCATTTTTTTCCTTGCTAAAATTATATTGCTGAATTTTCAGGCTGGGCAGGAGATGCAGGCTTTGACTCATCCGCAGGCTGAACATCTTCAAGTTCTCCAGCTGTAAATTTATTGTCCAGTTCTTTGCGCTTGGTGTTTGCAATGTATTTGTTTATGTGGACTTTATATGCAAGGCTTATGGAATCTTCTGCAAATTTTATGCTTGCTGAAATAATGTCTTTTCTGCCTTCTATAAAATCTGTTCTAACAATAATTCCGCGGATTGAAATTGTCTCGTGAGGATCTTCGAATTCAAGCTGAATAAGAGCTTCCTTATTTATAAGGAATTTTGCAAGCCCAAGCAGAACAACTTTTGCGCCGCCAAACGACAAGTCTTGCAGGATGCAATGTCGCGGAACATTTTGTATGTAAATTACAATTTCCTTCTTTTGAAGTCCGAGCTTGCGCATTGATTCCTGAGTTATGAGAATGCGCTCTTCTTTTCTTCTTGCCGCATTGAAATTAGCATCAAGAATATTTCCAATCATCAGAATCAAGTCGTCCGGCGGCCTTTGCGTGTACTGAATTGTAATAATAGAAAGATCCGTGCTGTTCATGTACGGTTCGATTAAGCAGACTTTCGCCGTAACAAAAAAACTCATCAGCTGGCCGTCTGGCTGGTAAAAGCAAAATCTTAAGCTTACTGGCGGCGCGGATTTGTTTGAAAGCACTGCATAGGCTCCGCTTTTAGTCCCGAGGATTATTTTTGCCTGATTGAATGACGTTGAATTTATAATACAAGGCCATTGAAGTCCGCTGCATTTTATATAAACCTGGCGCGGATCCATTTTTAGTGTATGTATTATTTCCTTTGAAAAGGTGATTTCTGTGTCTTTGTAATTTTCGTAATAGCGGTTGATAACCTGAGCTGTAACGATTGCCATACATCAATAATAACTCATAATTCTTCTTTCAACAATAGAAAATATTAAAAAAAAGTTATGAAAGATTTTTTGCTTATAAAAAATCTCTATTGAAATTAGTTTGAAAGTTTTATATAATTTTTGAACTAATTTATATCCCTCACCGCGGCAAAAATTGGTGAGAAAATCACCATGGTGAATAGGAGTAAAAATTATGGCAACTAGAAGAAACCCTCGTTTTAAGGAATGCAGAAGACTTGGTGTAAATGTCTGCGGACACCCAAAGGCAATGAACAGAGCAAATGATCCGGCTTTTAAGAAGTCAAAGAAAACTTCTGAATACGGAAAACAGCTTTGCGAAAAACAGAAGGTAAAGGCTTACTACGGAATTCTTGAGCGCCAGCTTCGCCGTTATTACGACATCGCTTCAAGAAAAGAAGGAAAGACTGGTGAAAACCTTATCGTTGGTCTTGAAACTCGCCTTGACAACCTTGTTTACCGCATTGGTTTTGCAAATTCAATCCGCATGGCTCGTCAGGTTGTTTCTCACGGACACGTTCGTGTTGATGGCAAAAAAATCAACATTCCGTCTTTCCAGGTAAAACCAGGTCAGGTTGTAACACTTTGTGAAAAAGCCCAGAAAAATGAGCAGTTCAAGACAAGCTTCCTTAATGGAAACCGCCGTCCACTTGCTTATATTGAAGTTTCAGAAGAAGCTTTCTCTGGAAAACTTATCATGATGCCAAAGCGCGAAGAAATTCCTGTAGAAATCAATGAACAGCTTGTTGTTGAATTCTACTCTAAATAATTAGATTCCGCTTTAAAAAGAAAGTCCGCTTGTTTTTCAGGCGGATTTTTTTTGTTTAAATGTCATTTTTTAATATTCGCATACGGAGCAGAAAAGCCCGTTTTTTATTACAATTGAATAAATGAGCGTATAAAGGTAGGTTTCTTCAAGCACAGAGCCTGTTTCCCTGATTGAAATGTCGGTTGCGGAAAGAAGCGCGAGAACTGAAGATGCGGCGCCTGCTGTCCAGATTTTTGCTGCCTTTGAATATTTTTCCTGATTCCGCTTGCCTGAAAATCCTGATGACTTTAGTTCTGAGTCGGCTGGAGATTTTCCGTCTGAATGAAGCGAATGCCACAGCCGCAGCTGCCTAAAGCAATATGTAAGACCTGCGATTAATGCGATTCCGTTTGATTCTTTTGTTGCGCGGATTTTTTGAAGGATTTCCAGTGAGCTTTCAAAACGTTGCTGGGGATTTTTTGAAGTGTCTGCCATTGAGTCAAAAAGTGTAAACGCATTTTCTTCCCTGTTGTGCGAAAGGATTTTTTCAACATCAGCGGAAGTGATTTTTGCGCCTTTTTCAAAGCAAAAGAAAAATCTTGAGCATTCAGACTTGAGGCTTTCTGTGTTGTTTTCGACCATTTCAAGAATTTGCTCAACTGCATCCGGCGCAATAGAAAATCCGTTTTTTCTAAAGAAGTTTTCAACCCACTGCGGTTTTCTGTTTTCAAACATTTCCCAGAAAATTTTCTTGTGGCTGGAAGAAACTGCGCTTTCAATCTTTTTGTCTATGGAATTTTCTTCGGAAATTAAAACAAGCGTGTTTGGAGAATTTTTTGAAGCCTTTATCCAGGAAACAAGGGAATCGATGTCGCTTTTTTGCTTTATCTGCTCGGCATTTCTAAGAGTTATAAAAAGCGCCGGAGCAAAAAGGCTTGCATTTTGAAGCTGGGATACAATATCTTCAATTCTTACATCGGCGGCATAATATTTGTACTGCTCAATTCCGTTGTTTTTCTTTGAGGCTGCATCCCGTAAATTTTCTATTGCTTCGTTTTTTTCACCGGCTTCTGGACCTGTAAAAAGATAGACTTCTGCTTCTGCCATTCTAGTATGTTCTTACAAGTCCAACCATTATTCCTGCAATCTGAACGTCCCGCGTGTAAATCGGCTGGAAATCTGGATTTTCTGGCTGAAGACGAATTCTTTCTTCTTCACGGTAAAATCTTTTTAATGTGATTGCATTGTTTACAACAGCGACAACAATCTGTCCTTCTGTGGCGATTTCTGCCTGCTCGATTATTGCAAGGTCGCCGTCAAGAATTCCAGCGTTTGTCATGCTGGCGCCGCGGACGTGAAGGGCAAAGTAGCTTTTTCCCGGGCGGACAAAAGGTTCTGCGATGTTTACATAGCCGTCAAGATTTTCCTCGCAAAGAAGAGGCTTTCCTGCGGCTACAGTTCCAAGCAACGGAATTTTTGCCAAGAACGGCTTTGTTTCTCTTACAAGTCCGTCGTCTTTTAAAACACGGATTGAGCGCGATCGTTTCTGGCACTGCGAAAGATAGCCTTTTTTCTGGCAGGCGGCGATGTGGTCTTGCACGGCCCTAAGCGAAATCCCGAAGTTTTCTCCAATTTCGCGTACAGTTGGAGGATACCCGTTTTCTTCTGTAAAACGCGCAATAAATTCCAGAACTTCTTTTTGCCGGTCTGTAAGATTTTTCATCGGCTACTCCTCTTCAAATTTTGCTTCAAAAAGATTAAAGATAGCTTCGGCAGCTTCTTTTTCGTCCGAACCTTCAGCCTTTAAAGTTATATTTGTGTTATATCCAGCTGCCATTGTGATAACGCCCATTATTGACTTGGCATTCACGGTGGTCGAGTCTTTTTCTAGGATTATTTCTGATGAAAATTTGTTTGCTGTCTGGGCAATCAATGCTGCAGGCCTTGCGTGGATTCCTGCGCGGTTTCTAACTGTAAGAATTTTCTCTGTCACAGTGGCACTTCCTTTGTTTTTATTTTTTAGACTCAATAAGAGTCTTCTTTTCCATAGTAATCTCTTTGGGCGGCTCCGGTTTCTATCCAACGCAAGATATTCTGGTTGAATTCCTGCGCAGAATAATAGCCCATTGTCTTTAGCCTTTCATTCATTGCGGCGGCTTCAATTATAATTGGAAGGTTTCGTCCGGGCTTTACAGGAATTTCTATAATCGGAATTTTTACGCCCAAAAGGTCTATAAAAGCTCCCTTTGTTCCAATCCTGTCATAAACTTTTGTCTGGCTCCAAGCTTCAAGTTTTATGACCATCTGCACTTCTTTTTGCTCACGGATTGCGCCAACTCCGTAAAGCTGGGCGATGTTTATAATTCCAAGTCCGCGGATTTCCATGTGGTGGCTTATAAGCTTGTTTGCTCCTTGCCCGATAATTGAGTTTCCGTTTACGCACCTTATTTCAACAATGTCGTCTGCAACAAGACGATGCCCGCGCTCAACAAGTTCAAGCGCAGTTTCACTTTTTCCAACGCCGCTTTCTCCTATAAGAAGAATTCCAACGCCGTAAACTTCTACAAAAACTCCGTGAAGCGTTTTTCTTGGAGCAAAAATATTTGAAAAAACTCTTAAAAGCCGCTGTGAAAAATCCGTTGAAATCAAGTCAGTCTGAAGAACAGCGCATCTTGAAGATTCCGCGACTGAAAGAAAAAATTCTGAAGGTTCAATGCTGTGGCTAAAAACGATGCAGGGCATTTCATAAGTAAAGAATTTTTTTATGAGATCAAAGTTTCCTTCAGATTCAAGCTTTCTAAGATATGCGGATTCTCCTCTTCCAAAAAGCTGAACGCGCTCATAAGCAAACGATTCATAAAATCCGGAAATTGCAAGTCCCGGGCGGTTTATGTCGGAAACAGTTATTTCCCTGTAAAGACCAGACCTTCCTGCAATGCACTTCATGTTCAGCGAGTCCTGGCCTTTTAAATCCAAGTCAAGAAGGTCTAATACTGTTATCTTTTTTTCCGACATATATATAGTATACAACGATGAACAAACAAACTCAATATGGAATAGCTAATGAAAAACAAAAAAACTGAAAGTGAATGGTTTAAAAACGAAGATTTTTGGCTGAACTACGGCCCTGTTATGTTTGATGGGCAGCAGTGGGCGCAGGCGGCAGGAATTGCAAAAAGCGTAATGAATCTTGCAAATCTTTCTGAAGGGAATAGCGTGCTGGACGTTTGCTGCGGACCTGGAAGAATCAGCGTGGAACTTGCGCTTCTTGGACTGAACGTTACAGGCGTTGACATTACCCAGCCGTTTTTGGATGCTGCTTACGAAACTGCGCAGGACGAAGGACTTCAGATTGAATTTATAAACAAGGACATGAGGACTTTTTCTTCACGCAAAAAATTTGACGCCGCCGTGAACATTTACAATTCGTTTGGCTACTGCGATAAAATCAGCGACGACATAAAAATTCTAAAAAAAGTGTGCGCTTCCCTTAAAAAAGGCGGAACTTTTGTCCTTGAATGCATAAGCCGCGAGATTGCCGTAAAATATTTTACAGAAGGCGAATGGTTTGAACGAGCTGGAATGACAGTTCTTACGGAATTCAAAGTGCAGGGCGCATGGGAAGGCTTACTTTCAAAATGGATTTTGATTGGCAAGGACGGAAAACGCATTGAGCATGAATTTGTTCAGCGCCTTTATTCCGCCGCCGAGCTTCGCGACATTCTTTGCAAAGAGTGCGGATTTTCTTGCGCGCAGGTTTTTGGAGGCTTTTACGGCGAGCCTTACGACCAAAACGCCAAAACAATGGTCATTGTGGCAAAAAAATAATGTAAGGCATATAGATTCTTTGATTTTTCTGGAGAATAGAGAGTATTCTTCAATTTTTATGCAAAATTTTCAGGAATATTGAATATTCGGTCGAATTTCGAGTTATAAAA
>NZ_DBKJ01000107.1:0-14670 GCF_002297325.1 Treponema sp. UBA753
ATTCCCTAAATTTCGAGTTTTATAATTTAATGTCATTATCGGGCTTGACCCGATAATCTATTGAAAATTTCCAACAGATTCCTGACCGAGTTTACTGCGTAAACATCGCAGTGTCGTAGTACGGGAATGACACTTAAATTACTGTTCTTATCAAAACTCGACATTCGGGCTATATTGTTATTTTATGCATTTTCTCCTTGACAATTTCCATTTTTCTCATAGAATGAAAACTATAGGCACAAGCAAAACAGAAAATAATTTTTCTAAAATCAGTTTGGTTGTCATGTCTTGATGCAAGTTGAGCGTAGCAAACAGATTCTTCTTAGTTCTCTTATTTCCAGTTTTCTTAAATCCTAATCATTCAGACATTTTTATTTTCTCATGCATACAGGATTATTGTGCCTAAATTTATTTTTAGGGGCATTTTTATGAACAGACTGGACATTGACTTTGTCCAAACTAGCATAAACTATCAGTTTAAAAATTTGAAGCTGCTTGAACAGGCTTTTACGCGCAGATCTTATTCGGAGGAGCATCCGGAAGTTCAGAACAACGAGGTTCTTGAATTCTACGGAGATGAAATTCTTGATTTTTTTGTTACGAAGATGATGTACAAAAGATTTTCAAGAATTCTCAACAATGAGCTTGTCTCAGAAAAAAACGAGGGCGAGCTTACAAAACTGAAATCGATTCTTGTGAGCAAAGAAAGTCTTGCGCGCTGTATGTATAACATTGGGTTTTCAAAGTTTCTCTATCTTGGAAAAAGTGACGAAAAAAATGAGGTGTACAAGAGCAAATCCGTGAACGAAGATTTATTCGAGGCGATAATCGGGGCGGTTGCCGCTGACTGCAACTGGAACTATGAACAGCTTGAAAAAGTCTGCCGGACAATGCTTGATATGGAAACTGCAAACGGCTATCTGACTTTGTTTGTAAAGGAAAAATCCAATAGGCTTGGATTCGGAGAACCCTGCTATTATCCTCGTGCGTGGCAGACAGACAATTCTGAAGATATGCTGCCGGACAATCTTTTTAATGCAGGAATTGGATTTGGAGGCTTTGGAAGCACATCAAAAAATCCTAAAACAGGGAAGCATGAATATGGAATTCAAATCGGAGAAAATAAATTCACAGGAACTGGCGACGGAATCGCTCAGGCAAAACTTGATGCGGAAAAAAAAGCCTATCAGTTTCTTATTCAGGAAGAGATAAAACGGCAGTTCAAGAATCTTGACTACACGAATCCGGCAAGCACGCTTCATGAGCTTTTCCAGAAAAAAATTATTATGGAAGTGCGCTACGAATTCAACGAATACCACGATGAAAACGGAAATCCAATCTGGAACTGCAAGGCGATTCTTGAAGGCTACGGAACATTTGAAGCCGACAACGCGTCAAAAAAACAGGTAAAGCAGGAAGTCTCATTGAAACTCCTGAAATCCATATCGGAAACAAAAATCGAGCAGACCGAAAAATGGGAAATTCCGACGTTTTATAGCGGAATGATGAAAATCTGGCACGATGAGGGGAAAATATAATGAACAAAAACTATATCCTGATGGCTGTGAATAAATCTGGAAAAAATGTATATATCGATGAAGTTCCGAACGGAAAAAACTGCGGTTGCTTTTGCAAAGAATGTGGCGGCGAGCTTGTTGCAAGGCACGGAGAAAAAAAAATTCATCACTTTGCACACGCAAGCGGAAACGACAGCATAAACTGCTCTCAGACTGCACTTCATATTCTTGCAAAAGAAATTGTCGCAGAAGAAGGGAGAGTGCCTATTCCAAGAAGTGGAAAAATTGAATTTCATTCTGCAGATAAAGTTGAACTTGAAAAATCTTTAGGCGATATAATTCCAGATGCTTTTGCTATTGTAAAAGGTAGACCTTTCATGGTGGAAATTCTTGTAAGCCATGCGGTTGACGAGAAAAAACTCAATAAAATCAAGGAACATAGAATTTCTTGCATTGAAATAGATTTGTCAGGCAAAACATTCGAATCAAAAGAAGAAGTTAGAGCCGCATTAAAAAATCCTTGCAATATGAAAATTGTTTATGATGATGACAGTCGCATGATTCAAGAAAGAAAAGAAATTCTTTTGAATTACGGATTAAAGCTAAAAATTTGCCGTGGCGGAATTGTTTTTTGCCCAAAATTACGTAGTTATGTTCCGACTTACTTTTGTGAGGATTGTGTTTTTGGTTGCAAAGAAAGTAATGACTTTATGCGATGTGGAATTGTTTTGCCGCTTGTGTTAAAACCGAATTTTAGGGAAGTATTTAATATTATTCTGAAAAGTAATAATGTTATGTTTGATGATGAAGCCCAAAGATACAATGATAGTCATTTTGGTTGGAAAGCAACAGAGGCTGTTCAAAGAGCATATATTATGAGGAGATTTTAAATATGAGAAAACTATTTTCAATTTTTACATTTCTGCTTATCTGTTCATTTTCTGTTTTTGCAGGTCCGTTCGGGCTGGATATGGGAATGACGATTGAAGACGTTACAAAAGCCTGCGGCGGAAACGAGCCGGAATATATTTCTGATGACAGATATTACATTCAGCCAGTAAAATCACATCCGCTTTTTGAAGGCTACGTTGTCTGGATTAGCGAAACAGAAGGTTTGTACTATATAAAAGGAATAAGCCGCGAAATTCGGACAAACGATTACGGAACAGAAGTTAAACAGGAATTTGCAAAACTTCTTTCTCCGCTTGAACGCAAATATGGAAAGTTCGAGATAGTTGATGAGATTGTTTCAGATGATGTGCTTCCATATAAATTAAAACAAGATAGCTGGATGTTAACAATTGCGGAAGGCTCAAGAATTTGCGAGGCTCATTGGTCTACTGATGAAGAAAAGTTTGAGAAATTCGATGGATTGATAACAATTTCTATAGGAGTAAAAACAGAAGCAACATATATTACAAGCAAGGCATACATCTGGATTGAATACGGTTTTGAAAATGCAATTGAAGGTTTTAATGCCTTGGATGATGTGTTGTAAAAAACAATTTAAACTCATTTTTCTTCTTGACAAAGTGCCGGGGGGGGGTACACTGTCTTTAACTTTATTGAATTAAGGAGTAAAAAATGAAGTTTAAGAATTTTTTTGTAAGCTTTATTTCAGGCTTAACATTAGTTGTTATGTGTTCATCTTGTGTTTCATCAACAAGGGTTAATTTTAATACCGATGTTGACGGTGCAACAGTCTATATAGATGGAGAAGAAATAGGAACAACTCCAGCTCGGATAAAATTAAGTAATGCTGTATGGGAAAATCCAGATGTTGTAATAAAAAAAGATGGATATAAAGATTTGTATACAGAATTAAATAAAGAAGTCAAAGGTGTTAATTTAGTATGTGGTCTATTGCTTTGGTGGCCTTCTTTGCTGTGGGTTTATGGCCCAAAGAAAAATCAAAATTATATGTTGTCTCCTGTTCCTGTAATTCAAAATACTGTAAATGAATAAAGTTTTTATATTGCTGTTTTTCTTATTTCCTTTTTTTTTGTTCTCTTGCAATAAGTCTAATTCTATATATGGAAAATGGGAAGACAGTAATAGAATTCTTGAATTCAGTGAGTATGGAGATTTTACTCTTGAGTTTAAGAATTCAAATTTAGTAAAAGGTTTTCGTGGTAAAGCATTAAAAAAGAAAAATATAATTGTTCTGTTCTTTGAAGAATTTAAGAATTTTAATAATGAATGGCTTTATACAGACGGAACTGATTTAGAAAATTATAAAGAAATATTATTCATTTCTTTTGAAAAAGAAAAACTTGTTACTCAGATAAAATCAACCAATAAAAAATTTATATATAAAAAAGTTATTGAGTAATCCAATCCTCTGAAATTAAAAATGCGTTGCAAATAATAACTTTTGTTAGATTTTCCAAATGCCAGAATTGCTTTTTCAGTTATATTTCAGAAGATAAAGAATCTCTTTTGTGCATGGGAAATATAAGTCAAAGGGAAGCTATTCCAGATTGGTTTGTACAAGCAAATGTCAATGAAAACCGAATTATGACTAACGAAGAGATTCAGTTAAGACTTAATGAATTCAAAAAAATGTGATATTATTATTCAAGGAGATTAAAAATGAAAAAAACAATATTTGTAGATTTAATTTTTTTGCTTAATGTAATGCTGTTGATTAGTTGTGCCTCAACAACTAGTGTTGCTAAGTTTTACACAGAACTGCAACCAATAGAATCTGTTCCTGAAGAGTGTAGGCTTGCTGAAAATGAAACACCAAAAGTTTTTTGTTCAGATGATATTCAGTCGGATTTGTATTTTATGCGTTCAAACTATTTTCAGGTTATAGGATATTCTGCTTGGAATGGTCCTGATGAAAATGGAGCAGGGGGAGAAGATTGCTTACAGAATGAAATCACTTATTTTTGCAAACAAAAAGGCGCAAGAGTTGCAATTTATAGTAAAAAATATACAGATACAAGAAATGGAATTTATTCTGTACCATTAATAAATAATCATTATTATACTGATTCTAATGGATATATGCATTCTTATAATACAACATCATATATTACAAATTCATATTCTGTTAATCGTTATAATTATGATGTTTATTTCTTTGTTCCTTATAATCAGTCTTATATAAAAGTTTCTAAAATAGGAATTGAATTTAGAAATCTTGATTCAGCAGATAGAATAAAGCTTCAAAGAAATACAGGTATATGTGTGGATGTTGTATATGAAAACTCCCCGGCTTTTTTCGCTAATCTTTCAAGAGGTGATGTGATTATTGAAATCAACGGCGAAAATATTCTTAATGTTGATACCTATCGTTCTGTTACTTCAAAATTGTCTGCAGATGATTCTGTGGAAATAAAATATATCCGTAACGGAAAAGAAGAAAAATCTGTGTTTAAGATTTTTTAGACTTAAGGAAATTAAAAATGAAAAAACTGATTTCACTTTTTACTTTGCTGTTTGTTTGCTTTGTATTATTTTCTTGTGCAAGCGGAACGGCTTTTGTTACTGGCAAAAAGAGGTCTTCTGTAAATCCTGACAGGATTTCTATATATACAGAACCTCCAGAAGATTATGAAGTAATTGGAATTGTAACTGCTTCCAGTGATTCTGGTTTTACCGACCAAGGAAGTTTGAATTATGCAATTGCGGAGCTGAAAAAACAGGCTGGAAAAATTGGTGCCAATGGAATTATTTTGGAAACCATTTCAAAATCAAATTCAGGAGGCTCATTTGTCGGCAATGTCTTTGTTGCTGATTCTGCGCAGAATGTTACTGGCAAAGCGATTTATGTTCTAAGATAAAGTATTTCTCTTAGTTTTGATAATTTGTTATCCTGATGTTACAATATCCGTACTTTATTAGAAGGAGTAAATATGAAGTTATCAAGAAAATCAACAGTCGTATTGGTTTTGCTCATGGTTGCCGCCTCTGCTTGTTTTGGCCAGAAATGGAAAAACATTGTAAAAGGACTTGGAGACAGAGTGGGCGGAAACAACAATTCGCAGCAGTCAGCAGAATCAACTGAAAAAGAAGAAATGCCTAACTTGCCTGGTTTTAATATGAATATGGATACAGGTCCACGTAATATAAAAAACTATAAATCAAAAAGACCAGCCAAGATTCCAAATGAACCTTATCTTCAGGAGATGGCGAAAAAAAATGATAACGCTGAAAAAGCTCTAAAAAAAGAAAATTATAAAAGAGCGTATGAGCTTTTTAACACACCTATTAAAGCTAAAGCCACAGAAAAAATATATGATGATTATGATGGTTACATGGCGATGATGGACTGGGAAAGAGATCTTTCAAGTTGGGTTAATACCTTTTATGAAGATCCAAATTATCAGGGAGAAAAATAATCTCATTTAGCTTTTTCATAAAAATCTAAAAAACAAATGCCGTGCAGGAAAGAGCATTTAAATGCAAAATCCGGCACGGCTTTTTTGTTTATAAAAGCTATAGTTTATTCTAGCAGTCTTCCTGCCTTGTAGGATTCTTCAAGATAGCTTGGATTCTGATAGTAAAGGTCTGTGTTAAAGTTTGAAATTTGGTCGCTTATAAACGAATTGAACAGTTTGATTAAAGTTTCTTCTTCTGTTCCTGGGGCGGCAAGGTCTTCTATCATTATGCAGTAAAGTTTTCCTATGTCCTGAAATTCAGGCAACGTGTACTTGCAGTTTTTTACAGTTTCAAAGTCGCCATCTGGAATTTTGTAATCCCGGATTATTTCATCGCTTACTTGCTCAAACGAGAGGCAATGATTTACAGGCGCGGCATAGAGTTGCTTGTGAATGCCTTTTTTTCCAAGCGCATTAACAACAATTCCGCGGCGGTTCTTTGTTTTTCTAGCAATAAATTCAATCAGCGCGCAAACATAAAAAAAATCATTCCTCTGTTCTTCGGTCATATACAATCTCGCTTTTTTGGAAATTAAGGCAATTTAATGCTGACAATGTATGGAAGCTTATTTGGTGTGTAGGCTGCTTGAATTCTGCAAGCACCCAAAACTGTTTTTTTGTAATTGTGCCTTTAATAAAATCGTTAACATAATTCCAAACTGTGTCGTTTGCCATCGGTCCTTCTACAATATCGTAATTGTGAGTTTTTCCGCTTCGGCAGTGGGCGATAAACTCAAGCCATTCATCATTCATTTCGGTGAATTTTAAAATCGAAAGGGATTCATCAGGCGTGTAATCAAAAAAATTGATGACAGGCTTTTCATTGTTTCTGTTTGCCCAGCGGACGGCTTGTTTCCAGTTATTTGTGCAATAGAATCCCCAGGAAAAATCTTTTGTGTATAAACTTTTCCGGATTTCCGGGAACTGCACAATTTCTCTGCTTGCATGATATAAGGTGCTTTTATTCATTGCCAGATATTTTTCCTCGTTTTACTTTTTGGGTGGTGGTCATTTCGAGGGGATGCTCTAGCATTGTGATTTTTGAGATGCGGGCGTAAGGCTGAAGCTCCTTGTTTACTTTTGAAATTATTTTTTCAACTTCTGATTTTACTGATTCGTCTAGCGGAGAGGATTCTCTGTTTATATTCAGTTTTGAAAAAAGGTCGTCGCTGGCATAGACAAGCGCTTCGATTTGCTCGCTTTTTGTTGCTTTGTCTGCGATGTAGCCACGCACTGTGATTTGCGCTATGTCTGTAAAAAGCTGGAATGCGTTTTCAATTTCTTCCGGGTAAACATTTTTTCCGCCTTCTGTAACAATCATGTTTTTTACGCGGCCTGCAAGAATAAGGTAGCCTTCGCTGTCTAGTTTTCCAAGGTCGCCGGTTTTAAAGAATCCGTCTGGAGTAAAGACTTTTGCGGTTTCTTCTTCCATATTATAGTAGCCTTTAAAAACCATAGGGCCTTTTACTGCTACTTCTCCGATTCCATCTGCTGAAGGCTCAAGGATTTTCATTTCCATGTACGGAAAGAAATACTGGCCGACACTTTCAATTTTAAAGCGGCTTATCGGGTTCAATGCGATAATCGGGCTTGTTTCTGTAAGTCCGTAGCCTTGCACAAAGTCGATTCCCATTTCGTTGTAGATTTTAAATACACTTGAAGCAAGTGGTCCGCCGCCGCAAATTGCAATTCTTAGCGACTGAATATTTGCCTGTTTCAGCACGCTTTTAAAAAGCGTCTTGCCGGGATTTACTTTGAAAACTTTTTTTATTACGTAGGAAATCCACATCATGGCATGAATTGCGCCGTTTACTAAAGGACCTTTTGCCTTGATTCCTTTCATGATTCCTGCAAGCAGCTTATTGAACAAAAGCGGAACTCCGAGCAGCATTGTGATTTGTCCTTCGCGAAGTTCTTTCATAAGTCTGGAAACAGCCATGCTTTTTCCGAATACAATTTCAGCTCCTACAGAAAGGCTTTCTATGAAAACCGCCTGCATTGTGTAAGCGTGATGAATCGGAAGTAGCGCGTAAAAGACATCGGTTGAAAAAATGTCCATGCGGGTTTGCGCGATATATGCGTCGCTTACAAGATTTTTGTGGGTGAGCATTACGCCTTTTGGATTTCCTGTTGTTCCGCTTGTAAAAAGAATTGCCGCAAGGTCATCTTCTTTTGCGCTGTGGAAATCATGTTCAGTTGAATTTGGTTTTAATGTATAAACGTATTTTTCTGAAAACTTTGGACTGAGCGAATAAACTTTGTGCTCAGCATTTTTCGTGTCAAACGCTGGAAATTTTTCTTCGTCAACAAAAAAGTATTTTGGCTTGGCTGTGTTCAAAAGATTTTTGATTTCTTCTTCGTGTAGAGCGTAATCCATAGGGCAGATTGTAGCTCCAGCGGCAAGAGATGCAAGGAACACGAGTCCCCATTGAGGGGAATTTTTTCCGCTTACCGCAATTCTGTCACCTTTTTGGATTCCATTTTCTATGAACCAGGAAGCAAGCTCTTTGACTTTTTGTTCTACCTGTGAATATGAAAGTGTGTTTTTTGAGCCGCCTTCGCCTTCAAAATCTGTAAAGCAAGATTTTTTTGGAAATCGTTTTGCTGTTATAAAAAACATTTCGGGAACTGTGGGCCATTCCCCTGAAAAGTCGCTGTCTTTGTATTTGCTTAAAAAATCCCAAGGTGTCTTTGTGGCTGTCTGCATAGTCCGTTCTCCAAAAATAAGAGTAATTTACAATAATACATTCTATCACGAAATCTGTTTTATTTAAAACAAAAAACGGCCGCAACCGTTATTGGTCGCAGCCGCATTTTTAGCTTTAAAGTTTGGAATTGCTATTAGTACATTCCGCCCATTCCATCCATGCCCGCCTGTGGAGCAGCTGGTGCTGGAGGTTCAGGAATATCTGTGATAGCGCATTCTGTTGTGAGCAGCATTCCAGCTACAGAAGCAGCGTTCTGGAGAGCGCATCTTGTAACCTTTGCCGGGTCAATGATTCCAGCTTCCATCATGTCTACCCATTCGCCTGTAGCGGCATTGTAGCCAACACCTTTCTTTTCTGCCTTTGCTTTGTCAGCGATTACAGCTCCGTCTACACCTGCGTTTTCTGCAATCTGGCGGATAGGCTCTTCCAATGCTCTTTTTATAATCTGGAAACCAACTTTTTCGTCTCCAGTAAGATTTTCTTTTTCTGCATCAAGAACTTTGCTTGCTTCGATGAGTGCAAGTCCGCCGCCGGAAACAATTCCTTCTTCCAAAGCTGCTCTTGTTGCTGCGAGAGTATCTTCAACACGGAATTTCTTTTCCTTCATTTCTGTTTCTGTGATTGCGCCGATGTTGATTACAGCTACACCGCCAGAAAGTTTTGCAAGGCGTTCCTTGAGCTTTTCCTTGTCGTAGTCAGAAGTTGATTTTTCAATCTGATTCTTGATTTCTGCAACACGGTCAGCGATTGCCTTTTTGTCTCCGGCTCCGTCAACCAAAGTTGTATTGTCTTTGTCGATTTTTACAGATTTAACCTGTCCAAGGTCTGCAAGTTCTGTTGATTCAAGCTTAAGTCCCAAGTCTTTTGTGATTACTTTTCCGCCTGTGAGGATTGCGATGTCCTGAAGCATTTCCTTTCTTCTGTCGCCAAATCCTGGTGCTTTTACAGCGCAGCATTTGAGAGTTCCGCGGATTGAGTTTACAACCAAAGTTGCAAGAGCTTCACCGTCAAGGTCTTCTGAAATGATGATTAAAGGCTTTCCTGTCTGGGCAACTTTTTCAAGAACAGGAAGAAGGTCTTTCATTGTGCTGATTTTTTCATCATAAATGAGAACGTAAGCATCGTTGTAGTTTACTTCCATGCGCTCGCGGTCATTTACAAAGTAAGAAGAAATATATCCGCGGTCGAACTGCATTCCTTCTACAGTTTTTACAGTTGTGTCCATGTTCTTGGATTCTTCAACTGTGATAACGCCGTCTTTTCCGACTTTTTCAATTGCATCTGCAAGGATTTTACCAATTTCCGGGTCGTTGTTTGCAGAAATTGTAGCTACATGAGTAATGTCTTCGTTGCCTTTTACTGCGCGGCTGTTCTTTTTTACTTCCTCAACTGCGATTGCTGTTGCCTTGTCTATTCCGCGTTTAATTTCAATTGGTGTCATTCCAGCTGAAACTGCTTTGAGTCCTTCGCGGACAATTGCATAGGCAAGAACTGTTGCTGTTGTTGTTCCGTCTCCTGCTACATCGTTTGTCTTTGAGGAAACTTCGCGTACAAGCTGAGCTCCCATGTTTTCAAATGGATCTTTAAGCTCGATTTCTTTTGCAACTGAAACACCGTCTTTTGTAATTGTTGGTGCGCCGTATTTCTTGTCAAGCATAACCAAGCGTCCGCAAGGTCCTAATGTTACTTTTACTGCGCGGGCAATCTGTTCAACTCCGCTCAGCATTTTTTTGCGTGCATCTTCACTGTAAACTAACTGTTTAGCCATGATTCTAACTCCTATTTTTATTGACTGCCTTGAAAAATCTAAAGACAGTTTAAAAATTTTATTTTATTGTAAATAAAGATACTAAAAATTATGAAAATCGACAATATTTTTTGCCAAAACTTTTATTATTTTGTTTATTCGCCATTTATATAGAAGAAACTTAATTTTTTAACTAAAATGTCGAGTTTTGCAGCTGAATTCGCGAATTGACGCGCTTTTTCTGATAGCTTATTTAGCCTGAAATTCGAGTTTTATGATTTAATGTCATTATCGGGCTTGACCCGATAATCTATTACACTTTTTTTTGCAAGATTGCTAACCGAGTTTGCTATGCAAACATCGCGGTGTCAAGCACGGCAATGGCACTAAATTGTTGTTCTTATCAAAACTTGAAATTTAAACTTTTTAGAATTATTGCTTGTTTTTAGGGAAATCTTTGAAAATCACTTGATATTTTTTATAATTGTATTATAATCATAATTGTAATAATTACAAATTAATTTATTGGAAACTGGAACTGCATTTTTTAGCAATTGCATAAAAAAAAGCAATGGTCTATAATGCTTCCAGTTATTATAGTTGAATTTTTCAATGCAAAGAGGTTTTGAAATGAACATGAGAGCTGAATGGGAAGGTTTTAACCCAAAAGGTTTGTGGACAAGCGAAGTCAATGTTCGCGATTTTATTCAGGCTAACTATACTCAGTATAGCGGCGATGAGTCATTCTTGGCTGGTCCTACAGCTGCCACAAGCAAGTTGTTTGATGAGCTCCAGAAGTTGCAGAAAGCTGAGCATAATAAGAAGTGCGTTGGTCTTGACGGAAAGGAAAGATCAGGCGTTCTTGATTTGGATACAGATGTTGTTACTAGCCTTACATCACATCAGGCTGGATATATCTGCCCGGAAGGAAAAGATCTTGAGCAGGTTGTAGGTCTTCAAACAGACAAGCCTCTTAAAAGAGCATTTATGCCTTACGGCGGAATCAGAATGGCAGAGCAGTGCCTTGAAATGTACGGCTACAAGCCAAATCCTGAGCTCCACAGAGTTTTCACAGAATATCACAAGACTCACTCAGACGCTGTATTTGAAGTTTATACTCCAGAAATCAGAAAAGCTCGCAAGGCCCACATTCTTACTGGTTTGCCTGATACTTATGGACGCGGACGCATTGTAGGAGACTACCGCCGTGTTGCTCTTTATGGTATTGATTATCTTATTCAGTGCAAGGAGCAGGACAAGGCTAACTGCGGAAACGGCACAATGACAGATGATGTTATCCGCCTCCGTGAAGAAATTTCTGAGCAGATTAAGGCTCTCAAGGGAATCAAGGCGATGGCTGCGATTTACGGATATGACATTTCAAATCCTGCAAAGAACGCAAAAGAAGCTTTCCAGTGGCTTTACTTTGGCTACCTTGCCGCAATTAAGACACAGAACGGTGCTGCAATGTCTGTAGGACGCATTTCTACATTCCTTGACTGCTATATTGAGCGCGATTTGAAGAAAGGAATCCTTACAGAAGAAAAAGCACAAGAACTTGTTGACCACATTGTTATGAAGTTCCGCATGGTTCGCTTTGCACGTATTGAATCGTATAACCAGCTTTTCTCTGGCGACCCGATTTGGGCTACATTGGAAGTTGCAGGTCTTGGTCAGGACGGACGCGATATGGTTACAAAGAACGACTACCGCTTCCTCCACACATTGGAAAACATGGGACCAAGCCCAGAGCCAAACATGACAGTTCTCTATTCAAAGAGACTTCCTGAAAACTTCCGTCGCTATGCCGCAAAGATTTCTATCGACACATCTTCAATTCAGTATGAAAACGATGATGTAATGCGCCCAATCTGGGGAGACGACTACTCAATCTGCTGCTGTGTTTCTGCAACTCAGACAGGAAAAGAAATGCAGTTCTTTGGTGCGCGCGCAAACCTTGCAAAAGCCCTTCTTTACGCAATCAACGGCGGAAAGGACGAGCCTGCAGGTCTTACACCGGGAGTTCAGGTTGGTCCAGAATTTGCCCCAATCACTTCTGATTATCTTGATTATGATGAAGTTATGCGTAAGTACGATGCTATGCTTGAATGGCTTGCAAGTCTTTATGTAAACACATTGAACGCAATCCATTATATGCACGACAAGTACTACTATGAGGCTGCAGAACTTTCTCTTGAAGACACATATCTTAAGAGAACATTTGCAACTGGAATCGCAGGATTTAGCCACGTAGTTGATTCTCTTTCTGCAATCAAGTATGCAAAGGTAAAAGTAATCCGTGATGAAAGCGGACTTGCGAAGGACTTTGAAATTGAAGGCGACTTCCCACGCTACGGACAGGATGATGACCGCGCGGACGAAATTGCAACATGGCTTCTTAAAACTTTCATGTCAAAGATTGAAAAGAACCACACATACCGCGATGCTGAACCTACAACTTCTATCCTTACAATTACTTCAAACGTTGTATACGGAAAGGCAACTGGCGCACTTCCAGACGGACGCAAAGCAGGCGAGCCGTTCTCTCCTGGAGCTAACCCTTCTTACGGAGCAGAAACAAAAGGTCTTATCAAGTCTTTGAACTCTGTTGCAAAAGTTCCTTACAAATATGCTTTGGACGGAATTTCAAATACACAGACAATCAACCCGAACGCTCTTGGACACGACGAGAACGAGCGCATCTCTAACCTTGTAAACGTTTTGGACGGATACTTTGATCAGGGAGCGCACCACTTGAACGTTAACGTGTTTGGAGTTGAAAAGCTCAAGGACTGCCAGGCTCACCCTGACAAGCCAGAATATGCAAACTTCACAGTCCGTGTTTCTGGATATGCAGTTCGCTTTATCAACCTTACAAAGGAACAGCAGGACGATGTTATTGCCCGCACTTGCCACGCAAGCCTCTAATGCTGACTTTTAAGACTGCATAAAAACGGCCGCTTTTGGTTTTTCCAAAGGCGGCTTTTTTGTTTTTTTTCATTTTCTTTAAGGAAGAATTGCTTTTCTTGAATTAGGAACATTCCAAACTGTATTTTCTAAAATTTCATATTCAGCTCAACAGGGCAGTGGTCGCTTCCCATTATTTCCGTGTGGATTTTCGCGCCGGTCATCTTGTCCTTTATGCTGTCGGAAACAAGAAAATAGTCGATTCGCCAGCCTGTGTTCTTTTCGCGGGCGTGGAATCTGTACGACCACCAGCTGTAGACTTCGGCGGTGTCGGGGTAGAAGTGGCGGAAGCTGTCGGTGAATCCTGATGAAAGCAGCTCTGTCATTTTTCCGCGCTCCTCGTCCGTGAATCCGGCATTGTGCCGGTTTGTCTTTGGATTTTTGATGTCGATCTCCTCGTGGGCGACGTTCATGTCTCCGCAGACAATCACGCCTTTTTTTTGCGCTAGCGTTTTAAGGTACGCGCGGAAGTCGTCTTCCCATTTCATTCTGTATTCAAGTCGGCGAAGCTCGTCCTGCGAATTTGGCGTGTAGACCGTAACAAGAAAGAATTTCTCGTATTCAAGAGTGATTACGCGCCCCTCCGTGTCGTGTTCGGCAATTCCGATTCCGTAGCTTGCACAAATCGGCTCGTGCTTTGCAAAAATCGCGGTTCCTGAATATCCTTTTTTTTCGGCGTAGTTCCAGAACTGATGATAGCCCGGAAGCTCCATCTGAATCTGCCCGGTCTGGAGCTTTGTCTCTTGCAGGCAGAAAAAGTCCGCGTTGAGCGAGGCGAACGCCTCCATAAAATTTTTCCCCATCACGGCTCGAAGTCCGTTCACATTCCACGAAATGAATTTCATATTTTGTTTCCTTATTTAGTTTTTGTAGAATCCGTTTTCACATTTTGAGAATGCATATCCGCAGATGATTACTTCCGCGTTCTCTGCCAGTTCCTTGATTTTTTCAGTATTCAATTTTCACTTCCTTTATTGGCTCTAGAAATTCTTTTTCATTAAAATGCAAATCTTTCAGAATTGGAATAAGGTCGATGTATTCTTCTGTTAGACCGAGATTTTTGTAGTCCGCGGTTAAAACCAGATAGCCTGAATCACATTTTTTGACTTCTGTGTATTTTTTTAGCGCGGCTGAGGTTCTGAATCTTATGCTGTGGTTCTTAAAAGTGAATGACGTGTATTTTCCGCAGCTGCTCAGAACCGCATAATTTTGCGTTTCCATATACTCATCATACTACATCGTTTTTTTTCAGTCTATAAATGGAGAGAGAGTGGAAAAAATGGGTTAATGTGGAAAAAAATTAACAAAAATTTATAAAAGTACTTGACAAATCCTGGGGGGGG
>NZ_DBKJ01000108.1:0-9036 GCF_002297325.1 Treponema sp. UBA753
AGACTTGCAACTGGAATTTTTGATGCTATAGAACGAATAAAATTATTATCAGCTAAAAATAAATCCGTAATTGCAAGACAATATTCGGACAAATCTAGAATCTCATTCACAATCTGAAAAGCATCAAGTCCATTTTTTTGCGCATCTTCAATTAAATCCAATCGTTGGGTTAAATCAGCGTCATTTGGAATATAAACATCCCAACTATTTGCAATTGCAAGATCAAGGCACCTTCTTAAATGTCCAGTTCCATGGCCTTTCTTTACAGAGGGAATTAAAAGAACAGGATTTTTTACAGCAGGAAACGAAAGCGCACTTAAAATTTCATTTGTAGAATAAGGTTCTGATGGAATTTTATTATTGGAAACTTTTTTTACAATTCTTAAAGCCCGTTTATAATCAGACAAAGTATCAACTGTAGTTCTATAATCTGGATAGTAAAATTCCTGCGGAGCTTTTACAAAAGCGCAAATATATTTTTCAGAATGATTATAAAGCGCAGGGCCTACATGCTCATGGTCATAAGGCAAATCTGTTTCTAGTGCGGCTTCAAGCAAAGAATCTGCATTAAATACTTCAACTCCAGAGCCATGCGGAAGTCCAGAAAATGTAATGTAGTCAACTGGAGAATTTTTTTCTTTTAAAAAATATTCATCAACAAGTTTTTGTGCAGCCTCATAAAATAAAAATGGATTATCGGCTGTTGCTCTTAAAACAACATCGGCCTTGGAAATTTTTATAACATTGCAAAATCTGTCAAGAACATCAGATTGAGAGCCAGCGTAAAAATCCCAGCCGCATTTCTTTGCAATAGGTTCTAGTTCTTCCCTGCTTTCCTCATCAACAGCAAGAAAGTATTTTGAAGCTTCAACCTTTTTCATTGAAGCCAAAGTCCATTCAAGAATTGTTTTTCCGCCAAGAGGCAAAAGAGCTTTTCTAGGAAGTCTTGTTGAAGACAGGCGGCACTGGACAATTACAACAACACGTTTTCTTCCGATAACAATTTTTTTTATTCCTTCTTTTATTTTTTTTAAATTCATCTTTTACCTCGGAATTATTTTCCCCAGTTTTCAATAAGAGCAACAGCGTCTGTTTTAAATCTATACTGATTTTCCTTTGTCCAGCGCATGGCATCTTTAAATTGCCGCATAGACTCAACAAATCCGCAAGAACTTTTTAATTTAAAAGCAAAATATGAAATCCATGGAATTTTTGCATGATCTGATAAAAAAACAGGCAAAAGATTTTTCAAGTAAAATCTAAGATACGAAATATCTACCGTTAGGTTTTCTTCAGGAATTGCGCCTGTATATTTAAACTCAAATCCTGTTGACAAATTTATTTTCTCTCCCCAAAGCCAAGCTCTAAAAAAGAAATCGATTTTTTGCCAGTATTCAGAAAAAATCGTATAGTCAATTCCGCCAAGCAGAATAAATTTCTCACGATTATAAAAACCCGCATAATCAGCAGGATACAAAGTTGGCTGTCCGTCTAAAAATACAGAATCTGCCTCAACTTCAAAAACAGATTTTCTTGCTGAAGGAAAAAGCGCAACTGGAAGTTTTGTAGAGCTGTCAGAAAAAAGCCTTGGAGCAATGCAGAACTGATTTTTCTTAATAAATTTAGAAACCATAGAAGCGTCAAAAGAAAATTTTTCAAGGCACATTTCCTCTTGAACAACCAAAACATACTGAGTTTCAGCTTCAGAAAAAGCAATATTCAAAAGTTCTCCCTGTGATACATTTTCCAATGCAACTAAAAATTTTACAGTAGGAAAATGCCTCGCAAAAGAATCTATGGATTTCCGTTCATTTTCAGAATTCACGCTTATAATTTTTTCAAATCCTTTCTGCAATAAGTTTTCAAGAACCCTTGTTCTATAATGTCTTCCCGACCTGCTAAGAACTATGCACGTAACAGGCATAAGAATTTGCTTGGGATTTTCAGTTCCGCCGATAACAGTGTAAGAAATTTTATGCTGATTAAAAATTGAAGGTATAGTATTCATCGCAATCCTTGCATTTTTCTCCATATTTTTTTTCAAGCTGATTTTGAACTTCACCAAAATATTTTTTCCATATATTCTCTACACCTTCATCAAAAACATTTCCTATTGAAGAAAACACAAACTGTCTGCAAAGAGGAACTTCACCAGTGCAAAGAATTGTCATGTCGCGCTTTAAATGCCAACAGACATTTCTTTCAAGCGGAGATAAATCGGCAGGTTTTCTCGAAGGCAAGAGTTTGCAAAAATCATTGTACTTTTGAATTATAACTTTTCCGCCGGAAGGAGAATCTTTTGAGTGCCAAAAACGATAAAATTTTTCAAGTTCATCTTCGTTTTCATTCATTCTTGTAAACTGCGGATAAACAGAAGATGGGAAAAATTTATTTAAAGCAAGAATTGAATTCACAGCAGAATTAAAGCTTCCATTTGAAAAAATTTTGTTGTACATATCTTCGCTAAAAGAATCAATTGAAACTATCCAAGTTACAGATTCAGCTCCATTTTTTCTTTTTCCAGCTCGTTCTGAAATTTCAAAAACTTTTGAAACAAGCTGCTCAGTAACTAAAACTCCGTCAGTTTCTACAAGAACAGAAAGATTTTTATGGCGCAAAACAATTTCAATAAATTCCGCAAATTTTTTGTTAAGCAACGGTTCTCCCCAGGCACTCAAACCAATTACGGCATCTTCTGAAAAACTGGAAATCTGTTCAATAAGAAAATTGAATTTTTCCAAAGTCATGTCTTTGGGATTTGGATTTTCTTTTTCAAATGGGAAAAAACCGAATTTATTTTTAAAAGCTTCTGGATAAGGATTGTAAAACGGCATTGCAAGACAGTTTTCTGAAATCTGAATATTATAGAATGCTGGCAAAGTTTGCTGGACATCAGCGCAAGTTTCAGCAAGTTCAGAAAGATTTTCAGCGGTAAACGGAATTTCTTTTTTCAGAGCATTCGAATAAAGTCTTTGGCAGGCAACGAAATTTCTTTTTTGCGAACACGAAAAATCAAGACGCAGCATTCTAAAATCTTTAGGAGCAATCACGGATTCAATTTCAAAAGAATTTATGTCAGCTTTCATAACATTGAAAATGCATTCATTTGAAACCTGAAACTCCCCAAGCCCTTTGTGAGTTTTAGATGCAAAAGTGGAAAGAATTTTTAAAGTTCCAGAATTTATAATTTCCGGCGAAAAACCGTAAGGATAGCCGTCTGCAAATGTATATTCAGAAATATATTTTCTGTGGTTTTCAAGAAGTTCACTCGTAAGCTTTTTGTCAAGAAAGGGTCTGTCTGCTGAAGAATAAACAACGTCATCTGCTGAAAAAATAGAAACTTGAGCAGACATTTCTTCTATTAATATTGCCGTATTCCAAAAATTCCTTGAAACAATTTTTGCTTTTACTTTATCAAATGAAGATACAAAAGATTCCACAATATTTTTATTTTCTTCAAAGCAGGCAACAACAATTCCGCACAAACTTGAAACATCAGCCGCCCATTCAAGGCACTTTTCAAAAGCTGATTTTCCAGAAAAAACTTTTTCAAAACTATGAGCCGAATTTTCATCTATGTATAAAAAAACTAAATTCTTCATCATTTCATTATCGGAAAATATCTTGTCTAAATTAAACGGAATGTTTACAATCGGAACAAAATGGAAATGCAAAACGAATCAAAAAAAGACAATGCCCTAACAGTCTCACAGCTGACAGAACTTATAAAAACAATGCTTGAAGGTTCTTTTCAAAATATAATTTTAAAAGGAGAAATTTCAAACTACAAGCCAAGTTCATCCGGGCATCTTTACTTTTCACTTAAAGATTCAGACAGCCAGATTTCAGCGGTAATGTTCAGAGGAGCAGCTTCTGCTCTGAATTTCATTCCAAAGGACGGAATGCTTGTTCAAGTAAGAGGAAAAATAACAGTTTACTGTCCGCGCGGAAATTACCAGATTCAAGTTTCATCAATGATTGAAGCTGGAGCCGGAAACATAATGGAAATGATTGAAATGCGGAAAAGAAAACTTGCCGCGGAAGGACTTTTTGATTCAGCAAGAAAACGCACAATTCCATTTTTTCCAAAAACAGTCGGAGTTGTTACAAGCCCAAACGGAGCGGCACTGCGTGATATTTTAAATATAAGACGCCGCAGAAATGACAAAGTAAGCATCGTTGTTTTTCCTGCAATCGTGCAAGGTGAAAATGCCGCGGATACAATCGAGTACATGATAAAAATTGCAAACGAATACAACATGTGCGATGTTTTGATTGTCGGAAGAGGCGGAGGATCTTTGGAAGATTTGCTTCCGTTCAGCGAAGAAAAAGTTGTCCGTACAATTGCCAACTCAAAGATTCCTGTAATCTCTGCAGTTGGACATGAAATTGACTGGGCACTAAGCGACTTTGCGGCGGACGTAAGAGCTCCAACACCAAGCGCGGCGGCGGAAATTGCAATTCCAAGAAAGTCCGACATAGAAAATAATATTAAAAATTTCAAATCCGTTTTATTTTCTGAAATTCAAAACAAAACAAATTCCCTGCGACTTATGCTAAGAAATTTCAATCCTGAAAATATGCGGACCAGATTGCAAAACATTGAGCAAAAATATTCAGAAAGATTTGACAAAGCATTTGACTCAATGAAAGACGCAATGGAAAACATAATAAAAGATAAAAGAATAAAAATAAAACTGTGCCTGCAAAATTTAGAAAACTGCAATCCACAGAACATTTTTGACAGAGGATATTCTATGGTTTGCGATGAAAATGGAAAAATAATAAGAAAATCATCTGAACTTTCCAATGGCGCAAAAATAAAAATTAGGCCGGCGGAAGGATTGATTTTCGCAACTGTTGATAAAATAAATTAACGGAGAACAAAATGACAAACTTTGAAGAAAAACTAAAAAGACTTGAAGAGCTTTCTGCTTCCATAAAAAAAAGTGACATCAGCCTGGAAGACGCGCTAAAAGATTTTGAGGAAGGAATAAAACTTGCAAAATCCATGGAAAAGTCCCTTGATGAAATGGAAAGCAAAATTCAAATATTAATGAACAATCCTGATATTTCAGAAGAAGATGAAAAATCCGCACAAGTTAAAAAACAAAAGGCAAAAACTGAAAATGCTCCTGTGCTCGGTCTTTTTGATGAATCTTCTGAAATCACTGGAACAAGAGCATGACAGAACAAAGACGCGTAAAAATTCTAAATGCGGAAGTTGCAAGAAAAATTGCCGCCGGTGAAGTCATAGACAAGCCTTGCGCTATTGTCCGCGAGTTTATGGATAATGCAGTTGACAGTGGCGCAACAAGAATCAGAGTTGAAATTGCTAGTGGCGGAATTGAAAAAATCAGAGTCATAGACAATGGCTGCGGAATGTCAAAAGAAGATTTGATTCAATGCGCGCATCCACATGCGACAAGCAAAATTTCAACAGAAACAGACTTGCTTAGCCTTTCAACATTGGGATTCAGAGGCGAAGCACTTTCTTCAATTGCAGCAGTAAGCCGTCTGGAAATAAAAAGCGGCGGATGGAAAATGAACGCTTCTGTAACAGAAGATCACGTCATCGAGCCTTGTGCTTCAACAGAAGGAACCATAGCACAGTCATCAGGACTTTTTGAAAATTTTCCTGCCAGAAGACAGTTTCTAAAAAGACCGGCTTCAGAAGGAATTCAGTGCAGGACAATTTTTGAAGAAAAAATTCTTCCGCGCCCTGACATTGCTTTTACTTTTGTAAATGACGGCGAAGAAAAACTTTCACTTCCCGCAGGACAATCTTTAAAAGAAAGATTTGTTCAGACAAATGATTTTTTTGAAAGCAGCGATTTATTTTATGAACTGAAGTATGAGGATTCCGAAAAAAATTTTTCATTTACTCTGATTATTGGAGAACCTTCTGTTGCAAGAAATTCCAGAAAAGATATTTTCATTTACGTGAACGGAAGAAAAATACAGGAGTACTCTCTCGTGCAAGCCATTGCTTACGGAACACAGGGATATTTTCCAAATGGAACATTTCCAGTCGCCTGTCTTTTTGTAGAAATGAATCCAGCGCTTGTAGACTTCAACATTCATCCTGCAAAACGAGAAGCTAGATTCAAAGACATAAATGCGCTTCATCATGCAGTAAGCTCAACAACAAGAAATTTTTTCAAGCAGTATACTGTAAAATCAATGCTCACCCAAAATGCAGAAGATAAAACAGAAGCTGAACTTTCAAATGAATTTTCTTTTAATTCCACCGGTATTGAAAAAAATAATTTTGTTGAAGAAAATTTCACTCACCAAAACAAAAGTCCAAAAATAAATTCAATTTATTCAGATGTGAAGCGTGGAAATCCTAGAACAAGTTTTTCATCAGGCGGAACAAGACAATCTTTCTTTAAAACGAAAACTTCACAAGATTTTTTTCATCCAATGAAACCGAATTATGTTCCAGAAATAAATAGTGAAAAGCTTTCAGAATATGAAAAAGGATTTCATTTTGCAGGCTGTGTTCTTGGAACTTTTATTATCGCAGAAAAAAATGAAACGCTTTACATAATAGATCAACACGCCGCCCATGAAAGAATGATTTATAATCAAATAATGGCAGAGGCAGGACAAAAACAATCTCTTCTTGTTCCATATATTGTGCAGACAGATTCCGTCGCTGATGACAATTTTATCCGAGCAATAAAAGACAAACTTGAAGAAGCTGGATTTTCATGTAAAGACTGCGGAAATGGAAAATGGGAATTTTCAACAGTTCCAATAAGATGGAAAGGCACAGAAGCAGATTTAAAAAAAGATGTGCTTGACCGGCGAGTAAATCCAGCAGATATGATAAATGCAGCAGCCGCATCCACAGCATGCAGAAGCGCAGTTATGGACGGAACAGTTTTAGACGAAGAGACTGCAAAAAAAATTGCAAAAGGTGCTCTTGAATTGCCAGATCCGCATTGCCCGCATGGACGCCCGGTATACACAACAATAACAAGACAGCAACTTTTTGCACTTGTAAAGCGGACATAAAATCCGCTCTGAAAAATAAGTTACTGCAGTTCAGCAAGCAATCCATTTACTTCTGAAGATTTAAAATCTGGAGCTTTGGATTGCAAGTAAAGCAAATATTTTTCCGCGCTGTTTCCATCACCTTGAGCAAGACAGACTTTTGCAAGTTCAAAAAACAAAGGCCATTCAGTCTGCTGTTTTTTTACAAGCTCTTCATAAACAGCCCTTGCATTTTTATAATCTTTTGCAGATGTATATGACTTTGCAAGATTTTCTTTTACTGTCAAATTTTCAGGTTCTATGCCCAAAGCATTTTTATAAAATTTTACAGAGTTTGCAAAGTCATCAATATCTCTATATGCGCTTCCAAGATTGTTGTTTACTTCAAAATTCTTAGAATCATTTTTGTAAGCTTTTAATAAAAGAGCAATCGCAGCATCAGGTTCATTTTTTGAAAGAAGAATCATTCCTAAATTTGTATTTGCTTTTACATGATTTGAATCAAGCTTTAAAGTTTCTTGATAAAATTTTATAGCTTCAGTTTCGTTTCCTAATTCTTGATTTAAAAGTCCTAGGTTATATGAGATATTTGTCTTTACATCCGACGTAGTTTTGTCTTTATTATCATAAGCTTTTTTTGCAAAATCAAATGCATCGTTCTTTTTATCCTGCGCAAACATCACAGTAGAAAGATTGTAATAAGTGAGCGCATTTTTTTCTGCAGTAGAATCTGGACAAGAAAGAGCCTTTAAAAAATTTTGTTCAGCCAGAATATAGTTTTTTAATTCTGAATAACAAGAGCCAAGTTCCTGATAAGTTTGCGCTCTTGATGGATTTATTCTTACCGCCTCTGAATATGATTTTACTGCCTCTGAATAATTCTTTTCTTCAGCTAAAACATGGCCTGCTCCCATAAATGCATTTTCATAGTCAGGTTTTATTTTTGTTGCATTTCTGTATGAAGCAAGAGCCTCTTTATTTTTTCCAAGTTTTTCACAAACAAAGCCAGAATTATAATGGGCAGGAGCAAAATTTCCATTTATTTTTATTGAAGTTTGGAAAGCAGCAAGCGATTCATTGTACTTTTTCTGCATCGCAAGAACTCTTCCAAGCTGATAAAAATAAGTGCTATTGGCAGGATCTTTTTTTGTGGCATTACGTAAAAAATTTTCAGCAGAAGCATAATTATGTTTTTCAAGAGCATCCATTCCAAGGATAAACATAACGTTAGGTTCTTCTTTAGAATTTTCAAAGGATTTCTCTGCAAATTTTACAGCTTCATCACGAAGAAATTTCTTTTCAGTTCCTGATTTTTTTTCAGAGCTATCAAACAAAGCTGTCGCAGCCTCTCCAAGTTTTTTTGCGGCAAAAGCATTTTCTTCTTCAGGAAGATTTTTTTCAGCATTATAAAATTCAACAACAGCTTCTTTATTTTTATTTTCAGACAAAAGCTGCTTTCCATTTGAAATATAATTTTCAACAAGCTGCTTTTGACGTGCAATAGCAGCCTCTTTAGCTTTTTGCTCTGCAAGAGCTTTTTCTCTTGCCTTTCTTTCCGCTTCAGCTTTTTTAGCGGCGGCTTCCCTTGCCAATTTTTCTTCTTGTGCTTTCTTTGCAGCGGCAGCTTTTCTTTGCCTTTCTGCTTCCAAGGCTTTTTGTTCTTTCGCTTTCTTTTCTTCAAGAGCTTTTCGTTCAGCTTCTTTTTTTGCATCTTGAATTTTCTGTTCTTCTATTTCGCGCTTATTCTTTGCTTCGTTTCTATGACGAAGAATTTCCTCTTCAGAAAGAATTGGGTTTCCACTCTCATCAAAACCAAACTCGCCTAAATCAATTCCAGACTGCATTGCTTTTTCTACAGCTTCTTTTTTTAGAGCATTTATTTTTTCTTGATTTTTTTCATTTGGATTTAAACTGTTCAAAAGAATAAGGGCTTCTTCAAATTTTCCTTCGTCAATAAGTTTTTGTGCAAGCGCAAGTTTTTCTTCATCAGAAAGATTTTCAGCGGACCGTAAAACCAAGGCCTGTTTTTTCATG
>NZ_DBKJ01000007.1:0-9903 GCF_002297325.1 Treponema sp. UBA753
GGGCGCGCTGATGAACCGCGAGAGAATCGGAAATACTTTTGCCACCGCCACTCCGCTTATGTTCACCGGGCTTTCGTTTGCGTTCGCATACAAGGCAGGGCTTTTCAACATAGGAGCTTCCGGTCAGATGCTGGTGGGCGGACTTTTTGCCACGGTTGTAGGCCATTTTGTCTTTCTTCCGCGTCCGCTTTATCTTGCCGTGCTTGTCATTTCCGCGGCTGCAGGAGGTGCCTTGTGGGGCGCGCTCGTCGGTTTCCTTAAGGCGAAATTCAATGTGCACGAGGTTGTCTCATCAATCATGCTGAACTGGACGGCGTACTGGAGCATTTACTATTTTGTTCCGGCATATTTAAAAGGTCCTTCGCTTGAGACTGAAAGCTCCTCTCTTGCCGTTACGCAGTCGCTTAGAAGTCCATGGCTTTCCGCAGTTTTTTCAGGCTCGGAATACATCAACCTGGGAATAATTTTTGCCGTCGCCTCGGTCTTTCTTGTGCGCTGGTGCCTGAACAGGACCACGTTGGGCTATGAGCTTAAGGCTGTGGGAGCGAACAGATTCTGCGCGGAATATGCCGGAATCAACGTGAACCGGAGCATCGTGCTTTCCATGGCGATTTCAGGCGGACTTTCGGGGCTGGCCGGTCTTTCGTATTATGCAGGTTACGCATTGAACATGCAGATTGGCGTGATGCCTGCCCAGGGATTTGACGGAATCGCGGTTTCCCTGCTCGGAGCTTCAACACCGGTGGGCGTTCTGTTCGCATCCCTTTTCTTCGGAATCCTTCAGTCTGGAAAAGGATTCATGAACGCGCTCACCGATGTTCCGCCTGAAATCGCGGACACGATTATTTCTGTAATAATCTACTTTACCGCGACGAGCGTTATGTTTGAGAAGCTTTGGAACAGGCTTTTCCATTCGCTTCACGAAAAGAAGCTTGCGAGAGTTTCTGGAAATTCAAATCAATCGGGAGATGAAAAATGAATTTGCTTTATCAGGTTTTTCCTTACGTAATCGCATACACGATGCCCATGCTCATAACTTCTTTGGGCGGACTTTACAGCGAGCGTTCCGGCGTCACAAACCTCGGACTTGAGGGGCTGATGCTTTCAGGGTATTTTGGAAGCGCGTTCACAATCAGGCTACTTGAGAATTCCGCGGGACACACGCAGGTCATAATAATCGGACTTGCCGCAGGAGCTTTGTTCGGAATTGTTTTTGCGCTGCTCCATGCATTCGCCTCGATAACGCTCAAGGCGGATCAGGTCATTTCAGGAACAGCAGTCAACATGCTTGCCGCCGCAATCACGATTTACATCGCGCGTCAGGTTACGGGCAGCGGAAACATTCCGATTATGATGGGAATAATTCCTGTGGACTACGCAGGACTTTCAGGAATTCCGTTTTTCGGCAAACTGATTTTCTCGCGCGTATACTGGTCAACCTGGCTCGTGCTCGGAGTTTGGGGATTCTCGTTCTGGTTGCTTTACAAGACTTCATTCGGACTGCGCCTCCGTGCCTGCGGTGAGCATCCTTCTGCTGTCGCGAGTGCGGGAGTGAACGTGCATTTTATGCGCTATGTCGCGGTTCTTGTGAGCGGCGCCTTGTCCGGTCTTGGCGGAGCTGTCATGCTTGTAACTTATTCGGGCGAATTTAACGGAAGCGTAGCAGGACTTGGATTCCTTTCGATTGCCGCGCTGATTTTCGGACAGTGGAAGCCTCTTGGAATTCTCGGAGCGACATTCTTCTTCGGATTCTTCACCACGCTTGCGAATGTCTCACAGGTCATTCCAGCCCTTGCAGTGATTCCGACAGTAATCTTCAAGGTGTTCCCTTACGCAGTGACACTTGTCGCGCTCATCTTCTCGTCAAAGAAAATGACCGCCCCCGCCGCGAACGGAATTCCGTATTGAAGATGATGGAGAGAATTGAAATGATTGTAACATTGAAAAATGAAAGATTTGAACTTGATGTGAATACTTGCGGAGCCGAAATCAATAGATTTATCCGCCGTGAAACTGGGCATGATATTATTTGGCGCGGAGATTCTTCCGTTTGGAAATTTCATGCGCCGATTCTTTTTCCTCACTGCGGAAAGATAAAAGATGCATTTGTTCTTATTGACGGAAAATCATTTCCGCTGAAAAGCAACGGATTTGCAAGAGACCTTGACCATAAATTGATTTCGCACACAGAAGATTCTGCGGTTTTTGAACTTTCCGAAAATGAATACACGCTGAAACTTTTTCCGTACAAGTTTATTCTTCGCGTTGAATACAAACTGAAAAATGACGGCGTTGTTTTTAGGTCAACTGTTACGAACACAGATTCAGTTCCGTTTAAATTCAGTCTCGGAAGCCACAGCGCATTTGTGATTGACAACGTGAACGACTTTCAAATTGAGTTTGAAAAAAAAGAGCCTCTTGTGCAGGTTGCCTGCTATAAAAATGGTTTTCTTGCTTCTACTTCAAAAGGCGATTGTCCGGTTAAAAAACTTTATAGTGAAAAAAATCCGGGGATAATTCCAGTTGGCATATCTGGCTTTGGGAATGGACATCTTTTTACGGATATAAAATCAGACTGGGCTGGACTTAGGAATACTCGGACCGGCGAACTGATTCGTGTGAACACAAAAGACTATCCTTACGTGATGATTTGGCAGAACCCAGGCGCTCCTGAGTTTGTCTGCATAGAACCTTGGTTCGGACTTCCTGATGCCGACAGTACAGATCATCTGTGGGAACATAAACCTGGACTCGAAATTCTTGAACCGAAAAAAACTTTTATCTCTGACCAAAGCATAACTGTTGACTTGTTGAACTGAAACGGTAATAAGAAATTATATATAACGAAATATATTTTCATTGCGACATTGTATGTCGTTTTTATGGTTTATAATAAAATAGTTTTTTTATTTCAGGAGAAGTATTTATGAAAACAGTTGAACAGTTTTGCGGTCAAAAGAATGGATATTCAAGATCAATAACATTAAGAAACAGATTGATTCCGGTTGGAAAAACTGAAGAAAATTTGCAGAAGGCAAATATGCTTGAAGCAGATTTTAACCGTGCAAAGGCATATTCTGAAGTAAAAAATCTTATTGATGACTTTCACCGTTCTTTTATCGAAGATGTCCTTTCTAATACAAAACTAGGTTGGAAAAATCTTTATGATGTGTTTGATTTATGTCAATTGGAAAAAGATAAAATAAAAAAGGAGAAGCAAAAGAAAGATTTGCAAAGTATTCAGGCTGCAATGCGGAAAGCGATTGTCAAAAAGTTTAAAGATGATGAGCGTTTTTCTAAGTTGTTCAAAAAAGAGCTTCTTTCAGATTTGCTTCCATCGATTATAAAAAATGATGAAAGCGGAACAATTACAGATAAAAATGAAGCACTCAAAGTTTTTAAAGGATTCTCAACCTATTTTTCTGGTTTTCATCAGAACCGTGAAAATCTTTACAGCGATGAAGCAAAAGCGACTGCAATCAGTAACAGAATCGTAAATGAAAACTTCCCGAAATTTCATGCGAATGTAAAAGTATTTGAATATCTTCAAAAGAATTTTCCAGAAATTATTTCAGATACAGAAGAATCTTTGAAAGCATTCCTTAATGGAAAAAAGTTATCAGAAATCTTCAATCCAGAAAAATTTAATGCAGTTCTTTGCCAAAGCGGAATCGATTTTTATAATACTGTAATCGGAGGAATTTCTGATGAAAATGGAAAGCAAAAAATTCAAGGTTTGAATGAAAAAATCAATCTTGCAAGCCAGCAGCTTCCGCCAGAGGAAAAATCTAAACTCAAAAAGAAAATGACTGTTCTTTACAAGCAAATTTTAAGCGATAAAAAAACGGCTTCATTTATTCCTATTGGATTTGAAAAAAGCGAGGAAGTTTATAAAAGTATAAAGCAGCTTAAAGAAGAATATTTTGACAAAGCTTATAAATTAATAGAAAGAACTTTTTCTGCTCCTGATTATGACTTGTCTGAAATTTTTGTTCCGGCAAAAGAACTTACAGCATTTTCACTTGCGATTTTTGGAAACTGGTCAATTTTGAATGACGGGCTTTTTCTGCTTGAAAAGGATAATTCAAAAAAGGAACTCACAGAAAAACAGGTTGAAAATCTTCACAAAGAAATTTCCAAAAAAGATTATTCATTAGCGGATTTGCAAAAGGCTTATGAACGCTGGGCAAACGAAAACGGAGTTCCGGCTGATAAAACAGTAAAGTCATATTTTTCACTCTCCGAGCTTCGTGCAAATGAGAAAACAAAGGAAAAAGAACCGGTTGATATTGTTGAAAAAATAAAAATTACTTATGAAAAAATTGATTTTGAGAATATTGAAAATCTTCAGGCAGAAAAAGAAGCTGCAACTCCAATAAAAAATTTTTTGGATGAAGTTCAGTGCCTTTTTCATCATTTAAAACTTGTAGATTATCGCGGCGAAGAGCAAAAAGATTCTGCATTTTATTCAAAACTTGATGAGATTTTAATTCCTCTTTCTGAAATTATTTCGCTTTATAATAAAGTCCGAAACTTTGTTACAAAAAAGCCGGGTGAAGTAAAGAAGATTAAGCTGAATTTTGAATGTCCTACGTTGGCGAATGGTTGGGATTTAAATAAAGAATCCTCTAATGATGCGATAATTCTTCGTAAGAACGGAAAATATTTTCTTGGAATTTTTAATCCAGAAGATAAACCCAAATTTTCGAATGATTCAATCTGTAAAAATCAACAAGAATCTCATTATGAAAAAATGATTTATAAACTTTTGCCCGGACCAAATAAAATGCTTCCAAAAGTTTTCTTTTCTACAAAAGGACAGGAAACTTTTTTGCCTCCAAAAGATTTGCTTTTAGGATATGAGCAGGGAAAACATAAAAAGGGAGAGTCTTTCGATAAATCTTTTATGCACAAACTGATTGACTGGTTCAAATATGCAATTAATCAGCATGAAGATTGGAAAAATTTTAATTTCAAATTTTCTCCAACAGAAAGTTATGAGGACATGAGTGGATTTTATAAGGAAGTTGAGCTTCAAGGATATAAAATCACTTTCCAAAATATTTCTGAAAACTACATCGATTCGCTTATTGATTCCGGGAAACTTTATCTTTTCCAAATTTACAATAAAGATTTTGCAGAAAAAGCGGACGGCAAAAAAAATCTTCATACGCTTTATTGGGAAAATCTTTTTAGTCCTGAAAATCTCAAGGACATCTGCCTAAAACTAAACGGCGATGCGGAACTTTTTTATCGCCCTGCAAGTGAAAATCTTAAAGTTATAAAGCATGAAAAAGATTCAATTCTTGTAAACCGAACTACAACTGACGGAGAAACAATCCGCGATGAAACCTATCAGGAAATTTATAAATTCAAAAATCCTGCAAAACAGAAAAAAGGTTTTAAACTTTCCAATGAAGCAAAATCGCTTTTAGATTCTGGAAAAGTTGTGTTTAAAAAGGCTAGGTTCGAAATCACAAAAGATAAGCATTTCTTGCAGAACACATATCTTTTTCATTGCCCGATTACAATGAATTTTAAAGCCCCAGAAATTACCGGCAAAAAATTTAATGAAAGAGTTTTGGAATATCTTCGCAACAATCCTGATGTAAAAATTATTGGTCTTGACCGTGGCGAGCGTCATCTGATTTATCTTTCACTTATAAATCAAAATGGGGAAATTGAACTGCAAAAAACTTTGAACATTGTTGAACAAATTCGAGGAGACAAAGAAAATCCAGTTTCTGTAAATTATCAGGAAAAACTTGTTCAAAAAGAAGGCGACCGGAACAAAGCGCGTAAAAATTGGCAGACAATCGGAAATATTAAGGAACTGAAGGAAGGTTATCTTTCTAATATTGTTCATGAAATTGCAAAGCTTATGGTTGAGCAAAACGCAATTGTTGTGATGGAAGATTTGAACTTTGGTTTTAAGCGCGGCCGTTTTGCAGTTGAACGTCAGGTTTATCAGAAGTTTGAAAATATGCTGATTGAAAAGCTGAATTATTTTGCATTCAAAGACAGACCTGCAACAGAACCAGGCGGAATTTTGAACGCTTATCAATTGACGGATAAATCTGCAAATATCAGTGATGTCGGAAAACAATGCGGCTGGATTTTCTATATTCCGGCAAGCTATACTTCAAAAATCGATCCAAAAACCGGTTTTGCAAATCTGTTTAATACGAAAGGTCTGACAAATGTTGAAAAGAAAAAAGAAGTTTTCAGCAAGTTTGATTCGATTCGTTACGACTCAAAAGAAAACTGTTTTGTATTCAGTGTGAATTATTCAAAATTGGGTGACAATGCAGACTTTAAGAAAAACTGGGAAATTTATACTCACGGTGAGCGAATAGTTTACAGCAGAAAAGAAAACAAAACATTCTCTGTAAATCCTACTGAAAATCTGGAAAAAGCTTTTGACGGGCAGTTTGCACAATCTGGCATAAATTGGAAAAACAAAGAAAATCTTATTGATTTAATAGAAAATATTTCCGCTGAAAAATCCAATGCAAAATTTTTTGATGAACTTTTGCGTTCCTTTACAACAACTCTTCAAATGCGAAATTCAGTTCCAAATACAGAAGAAGATTATTTGATTTCTCCAGTGAAAGCTGCGGACGGAACATTTTTTGACAGCCGTAATGAAATTGCAAAAGGAAAAGATTCCGGCGGAAAATGGATTTCAAAATTCCCAGTCGATGCCGATGCAAACGGAGCTTATCACATTGCATTAAAAGGCTTGTATCTTTTACAGAACAATTTTAACTTGAACCCAAAAGGTTACATAGAAAATATTTCCAATGCCGACTGGTTCAAGTTTGTCCAGAAAAAAGAATATCTGAAATAAGGATATAAGAAACTATGCAGCAAAAAAATAAACGAATTACAATTAGAAGTTCCGCCGCTGAATATCTTACATTCATTGCAGCGACCGGCGATGACAAAAATACTGTGGAAGTTCGCTACGAAGATGAAAACATCTGGATTACCCAAAAAATGCTTGCGACTTTATATGAAGTTGATGTCCGCACAATTAACTATCATATTTTGAAAATTTTCGAGGATTCAGAGCTTTCTGAAGATTCAGTTATCCGAAATTTTAGGATAACTGCCACTGACGGTAAAGCATACAACACAAAGCATTACAATCTTCAAATGATAATTGCAGTTGGTTTTAAAGTTAATTCTGACCGTGCCATTCAATTCCGCAAGTGGGTCAATGCGATTGCCAAAGATTATACGATAAAAGGCTGGGTAATGGATTCCGAAAGGATGAAAAATGACGGCTCGATTCTTACAAAAAAATATTTTGAAGAGTTGCTGTCAGAAATTCGTGAAATCAGAATATCCGAACGTAAGTTCTATCAAAAAATTACTGACATATACGCAACAAGCCTTGATTACGATAAAACTTCCAAAACCACAAAGGATTTTTTTGCAAATGTACAGAATAAACTGCATTGGGCAATACACAAACATACTGCTGCAGAACTTATTATGGAGCGTGCAAATTCTGAAAAACCAAACATGGGACTGACAGACTGGAGAAAAGCACCAGATGGCAAAATTGAAAAAACTGATGTGAGCATTGCGAAGAATTATCTTAATAAGAATGAACTTGAACAATTGGAACGCATTGTAACTATGTATTTGGATTATGCGGAACTGCAAGCGAAGCGGAATATTCCAATGACAATGAATGACTGGTCTGTTCGCCTAAATAAATTTCTTGACTTCAATGAATACGAAATTTTGCAGGACAATGGTCATGTAACAGCGGAGATTGCCAAATCGTTTGCTGAAACCGAATGGGAAAAATATCGTGTGATTCAAGATAAAATCTATAAAAGTGATTTTGATTTATTTTTGGAAGAAACAAAGAAGCTAAAATAAATTTCTATGGAACTTTACCTGAAAATCACATATCTGAACGATTTTATTTTTTGTCCGCTTTCGATTTATTATCATCAACTTTACGGCGATTTGGCAGAGCGGCTTTATTATGATAATGCCCAGTTGGACGGAAAAGCAGCTCATTCTGCAATTGATGAAAAGCGTTATTCAACGCACAAAAATGTTTTGCAGGGAATTGACGTTTATTCTGATGAATACAAGCTTTGCGGAAAAATTGATATTTTTGACAATGAGAAAGGACTGCTCACAGAACGGAAAAAGCATATTGAAACAATTTATGACGGTTATGTTTTTCAGCTTTATGCGCAGTGCCTTTGTCTTAGAGAAATGGGCTACAATGTGAAGTCAATCCGTTTTTATTCTATCGATGACAATAAAGTTTATCCGCAAAAGCTTCCGGAAGAAAATCTTGAAATGCTTGAAAAATTCAAGCTGACAAATCAAGAAATGCATTTTTTTAATGTTGATTCTTACGAACCAAAAAATCCAGACAAATGCCGCCGTTGCATTTATAACGATTTCTGCGACAGACAACTGGCGCCAAAAGCATACCGCGGCGGAAATTAGAAGGAAGTAAAAATGATGAGTACACGTGATTTTGAATATAAGCAAATGGCTTTTGTGTTTACAAATAACGGTGAGAAAATCAGTTTTAAAAATGATAACCTTTTAATCACCGATGAAAACGGAAAAACAAAACATCAATCAACCTGCTACAGGCTTTTTATGTTGTTTATTTGCGGCGACTACTGCATTACAACAGGGCTTTTGGACAGAGCAAACAAATTCGGATTTAACATTGTTCTTATGTCACCAAATCTTCGCATTACAAAAATTATTCCGTCAAAGGCTGAAGGAAATGTGCTTTTGCGCAGGAAGCAATATGAATACAACAGAACCGACATTGCCGCTCATGTAATCTCAAATAAAATCCACAACCAGAATGCAATTCTTAAAAAGAAGCGGAACAAAACTAACGATGAAAAAGAGGTGATTCAAAAATTAAAGCAGTTTGAAAAAGATGTCTTAAAGCCAAATTTGTCTGTTCAGGAAATAATGGGAATTGAAGGGATAGGTGCAAAGTTATATTTTCAGTCACTTTTTAAAAGTTACAATTGGACAGCTCGCCGTCCTCGTGTAAAGCATGATATTACAAATACTCTTATGGACATCGGTTACACAATTTTATTCAATATTGTTAATGCGCTTTTGGAAATGTACGGATTTGATGTTTATGTCGGAATTTTGCATACTCAATTTTTTCATCGAAAGTCACTTGTTTGTGATTTGGAAGAGCCGTTTCGCCCAATTGTCGATCAAGCTATTTTAAAGGCAATGAACCTCGGTCAGGTTTCTGAAAAGGATTTTTGGAAAAATCAAAATCAATATATTCTTCCCTGGAAGAATTCAAAAAAATATGTTGGTTTGATTCTGGATGCAATTATTGAATACAAAAATGAAATTTTTATTTATCTACAAAGTTATTACCGCGCCTTTATGCGAAACAAAAATACAGAAGATTTTCCATTTTTTGATATGGAAGATTCAATCTAAAAAAACACAGGAGAAGATATGCTTCTAATCAGTTATGACATAAGCAATGACAAAGTCCGGACAAAGTTTTCTAAATATCTTTCAAAATTTGGATTTAGATTGCAGTATTCTGTTTTTGAAATAAACAACAGCGAAACAGTCTTAAAAAATATTGAAAATGAAATTCAAAATGTGTATATGAAGGCTTTCACAGAAGAAGATTCTGTGATAATATTTGATATGTCAGCTACATGTAAAAAAATGTGTTACGGATATGCCAAAAATGAAAAGGCAGACTTTTTCGTGATTGCATAAAATTGCAAACCCAAGGTCTTACTGGAGATTTTTAGCATGAAAACTCTTAAATATGCTTATTTTGATGTAACAAATGCAAAATACCGCAAAAAACTGTACTGTTGTACAAAAGTTAGGGTTTAAGACAAATACAAAATT
>NZ_DBKJ01000007.1:10029-10408 GCF_002297325.1 Treponema sp. UBA753
AAATTTCTACTGTTGTAGATTATTCTTTACCCAACCCAACAAGATTGTTTAAGACAAATACAAAATTTCTACTGTTGTAGATGTTACGAGAAAATTTATTCATGCTAAGTTTAAGACAAATACAAAATTTCTACTGTTGTAGATCTATGCCTTTACATTTGTCTTAAAAGATGTTTAAGACAAATACAAAATTTCTACTGTTGTAGATTGTAACAACTCCCTGGTATCTTGTTGGTTTAAGACAAATACAAAATTTCTACTGTTGTAGATTTACGTTCGAAATCAGGGCGATAATTGTTTAAGACAAATACAAAATTTCTACTGTTGTAGATGTTGCACTGAGTATGGCGACTCTTTTAGTTTAAGACAAATACAAAAT
>NZ_DBKJ01000012.1:0-40565 GCF_002297325.1 Treponema sp. UBA753
GAAAATCTAAATGCATATATTGCAATCATTTAGAGATTGTCGTATCAAGTACGACAATGACATTTAGAACTTATTAGACATCCCCTGCCTGAGCCACAAGGCGAAAAGCATTGCAGCTTACATGCTCAGCGACAGCCTAAGTTTTTAACAGTTTTTTTCTGCCCACAGTTGATTTAAAAACTCAAATTTCAGGCTATTTAGAAATGATACACGAATTCCCTTAGAAATGGTGCATGTATTTCTAAAGGAATTCATGAACCATTTCTATAAGACACAACAGTGATGTTCTTAGGAGTATAAGCAGCATCCATTATAGCAATTTGTCATCTTTCATGCTAAAGATGTGATTATAGCACAAATTTTTATTCTCCAGTTCCTACAATAGAAACATATACCACATCTGAACGGCCTTTCTGATCTGTTACTGAAATTTTATAATTTCCGGGATTAGGTGCCCATTCAATGCTTTGCCCCGGTTTTGACCTGCCTATAAATTCTGTACCCATAAACCACATCAGTTCAGAAGTATCCGCATCCGCAGAAGCACACAGCATAATTTTATTTTTGGACTGGTCCTTAAAGCGAAAAACATAATCAGTTCCGCTCATTGGAGAAATAATTTCCGGCGGGAACCCCAGTTTCTTAAAGTCCATTTTATATTCTTCCGGCGGATATTCAGGAGGAACCATTCTAGGAAGTCCAGCCTGCTCAAAAAGATGTTGCAAATCGCTGGGCCAGAATTCCCGAACAACTGATTCAACATAAGGCTTTTCCTCAGGCACTTCATCTGTGCGGTAACCGGTTCTTTTATCAATATTTATTTTGCGGTGAATCCTGCATTTTTCAATAGGAGAAACACCTGGAATGAACCATGCCAACTCCTTATCAGGACAATACGGGCCAGGAAGTCCGCCGCTAACAGAACATACTTCAACCTGTGTGCAGCCATCCGGATTCATTTCCCTGGAAAGTCTTTCTTTTGCCGGTAAGTCTGACAAAACTGAATAGGCAATATTAAAAAGCAAAGGTGCCGCCATAAGTCTTCCAATAAAGGCATTGTTTCCTTCTCCGTCTGCATTTCCAATCCAGACAGCACAAATATAACGGTCAAAAATTCCAACGCTCCAGCAATCCTTAAATCCAATTGAAGTTCCAGTTTTATAAGCAACAGGAATATCCTGAATATCTTTAGGTTTGTTCTGATACGGAGGTGTATTATCCTTAAGCATTTTACGGACAATAAAAGCGCTTTCCCTTGTAAGAAGCCTTTTACCCGGCGCCAGTTTAGGGACAGGAAAGAAATTAATTTCATGCATAATTCCGTTGTTTGCCAGAATTGCATACATTTTAACCAGTTCCAGCATAGAAACTTCACAGCTTCCAAGAACTATTGAAAGGCCGTAATGTTCCTTTTCTTTTATTTCTTTTACACCGGAATCCTTCATAAATTCATAAAGCCCGTAGTCTTTTAACTCCCTGTTCAGTGTAATTGCCGGAATATTACGGCTGTCCGAAAGAGCAAACCAAGCCTGAACCGGTCCCTTAAAAATGCTTCCATAATTATCCGGAGTATATTCATTAAAAGTCTGAGGTGTGTCTTTTAGCATTGTCCTAAAGTGAATCAATCCCTTTTCCAAAGCCAAGGCATAAATAAAAGGCTTTAAAGTTGAACCCGGAGAACGCTTTGAAGTAGTAATATTTACTTGTCCATCGATTGAATTATTGTAGTAATCCGCAGAACCTATATTTGCCAGCAAATCCATGGACTTCCAGTCTAGCAATAGGACTGCGCCGTTTTTAACTCCAAAATGTTTGTTCTGGTTTATGTATGCGTTGAAAATTTCTTCGCATTTATGCTGCAGCTCCAAATTCAAAGTTGTCCGTAATGTTCTTTTTGAAAGAGTTTTTTTTACACCATCCGTAACATTCAGCATTTCTGTAAAATGACGGGCTTCATTGGGAAATTTGCAGACAACTGAAAGCTGCATGTCCATAAAAATTTCCTTGTCAGAATCTTCCGGATGTTTTTCTAGCCATGATGAGAAAAGAATTTTTCGTGCCTGAATAAGTTCTGAAGGCGTCCTTGTTGGTTCTGGAGCGCGCTTTATAGGGTTTTGTGGAAGCACGCAAAGCATCACATTTTCAGAAAAATTCAAGTCTTTTATGCTTTTATTAAAATAATACCAAGCCGCAGTTTCAAAGCCTTCAATGTTTCCGCCGCAGGGAACCATGTTCAGATAGGCTTCAAGAATCTGTGCTTTACTAAAACACATTTCAAGATACAAGGCCTTTTGAATTTGTCTGAGTTTGCCCGAAATGCTTTTTGTATAAATGTGATAGTTTAGTTTTGCCACCTGCATGGTAATTGTAGAAGCACCCATGCGACGAGACTTTTTAATGTAGGTTTCCCAGCCGGCCTTAAAAACAGCCGCAAAATTAACTCCGTGGTGGCTGAAAAAATAGCGGTCTTCCTGCATAAGAATCAATTCAATGAACTGGGGAGAAAAATCACTTAAAGGACGGAAAATCCTATACTGCTCATCAGAGGTAAGAAAAACCTGAAGCAGATGGCCTTTGCAGTCAGAATAAGATCTTGAAAACTCTAAGTTTTTAAGCACATCTCCCTTGCGTTTTTCATAAAATATATTAAAAGCAAAAGAGACTGCTAAAACGAGAAAAAGCAAACCAATTCCCGTAGGAATCAGTTTTCTAGTGAATTTCATTCAGAAATTACCTTGCCTTTTCAATTTTCATTGCAGGAGACGAACTAAGAGCCCTAATCTTTTTGTTATACATATTTTCTGCAAACATAGGAGGAACAACAAAAGTTCCGGAATTTACGGCCTTTGCCTTATAAGCAAAGGTATTTACTTTGTCTGTTACAGTACCGTAAATTACAACCCTGTCTTCCCGAATATCAACATAATCAGGAGTCCAAGAGCCGTTTTCTGAATTACGTATAGACTGAATCTGGGTTTCAAGGCCCGCCGGAGACATAGCAACAAGAGCAACATTTGCAATAACTCCCTTTGTTGAGCGGAACGAAATCTTAACAGTTACAGTATCTCCAACCTTAAAAGAAGAAGCCTTGCTTCCATTTTCTGACAGATACTCACGGGAAACTTCAAGGCCTTCTTTGATTTCCTTTGAAGGGATTTCTTTTTCAAAACCAGCCTGAATTGTTCCATAGAACATTGGCATTGATTTGTCAGAAGTGAACTTTATTTTTTCAGTCTTATCAGAAAAGCTTCCCTTAAGAACAGCATCGCCTTTTAACTCAAGCTCAGTCTGTTCTTCTCCGGTAACTGCCAGGGCCTTGTAAACTTCCGACTTGTCTGTATAAGCGTAACTTTCAAAGGCACGGACTGCGGCAGCCGCTGAACTTGTACTGTAGTAAGAATAATCCAGATAGTTGCAAAGCTCTTCAACCTCATTTGCCTTAATATCACTGATTCTTGACGGAAAGTAAGAAGCAATGATGTCTATGTAAGTCGAAATATAATGAAGTCCATTCTGGAAAATCCATGAAGAGTCAAATGTCTTTTTGTTTTTTACTTTCTGAAGAATAGCATTAGCTTTTTTATCCTGCTTTAACATTGAGTAAGAAGCAGCAAGGTAAAGGCCTTCGTAGTCCGTTGCAGAGAAATTCTTACGGTTCATGTCTTCTTCCAATTTCTCAATATAAGAAGTTGTTACAATGCTGTTTTTTGTAAGAATGTAGATTGCATAAGAACGATGGTATATTCCACTTGACGAGTCATCGTTCTTTTCGGCAATGCCTTTTACTGCACTTAAAACTTGGTTCATCATATTCACAGGAACATAGAAACCATTGTTCTGAGCATCAGTTAAGAATTCTGCACAGTATAGTGTAATAAATGGATTTACAGGGCTCTTGCTCGTCCAGTAACCAATGTTTCCGTCAGACTTCATGCGAGACTGAATAATGCCAATAGTGTCAGAGACTATTTTTTCAGCATCAGCATGAGTTTTACCGCCAGCTTTTACAAAGTCTTCATATAAATATGGATACGCCTTGCTTGTTATCTGCTCTGCACAGCCGTAAGGGTATTTTTCAAGGAAGAATTTCAGGCCATCCAGGAATGTAGTTGGCACATTTGAAACCGCCGCATCACGAGTTGCAAATTCTTCATAAAGCCTATGATTTACATCTACTTCTGCAGATGTTTTTTTAGTAGAACCCGCACTAATCCAAACCTGATATGGCATAGAAGGGCGAACACTCAAAGTAGAAGAAATTGTGCAGGATTCACTCGCGTCAGTTGCAGTAAACTTGAGTTCAGAAGCACCAATAACATTCTTTGCCTTAACCTTAAATTCAGCAACTGCATCTTTTCCTTCTTCAATTGAAAGAGCCGCAGAAGACTCTCCAATGATTTCTAGATTAGAAGCTGGAATAGCCTTAAGAAGAATATTATTCTTTCCGCTGCCCTTATGATTATTTGTTACAGTTACAGAAACATCAAATTCATCGCCAGGAGCTGCAGCAAGCGGAGCATTAGGCACAATAATAATAGGATTTCTTGCAATTGTAGAAACATGAGCCACACCAATTTTATCCTTGGAAACAGAAACCGCCATAACTCTAAGGCTTCCGTTAAAGTAATCCGGAACATGATATTTTACACTGCGGCTTTCAGGACCTGTTTCAATAATTCCAGACCAGTATGCAACAGAAGCATTCTGGCGCCGCTTAAACGGATTGAGGTTCTTTGCAAGCATTTCCATTTCTGCACCACCACCAGTTGCAGAAAGAGTTTTTAGAACATTGTATTCTGGCAAAATCAAATCCAAAATCTGGGAAGTCCTTACTTCAAGAGCCCGTTTCTTAAAGAAATAAGCGAGCGGATTTGGTGTAGAATATTTTGCCACCTGAAGAATTCCTTCATCAATTGCAAAAATTGCAATCTTTCCAGAATCAGAAGAAGAATAGCTGATTGTAAGGTCGGAGCCAGATTTAATTTCATCCGGAACTTTAAGAGTAATATTGTTTGTGCGTTTTCCCCTGCCAACAGAGAATGGAATTGCGCCATAACAGAAAGGACTCATAAAAATTTCATTAGACGCAGAATCCCTAGTAAACATTACGTTAATATATCCGTTTCCTTCAAGCTCTTCTGGAATACGAATATGCTGAACAGAAGAAAGCTCATTTGTCTTGAACCACTTGTAGGTATATACGTGGTCCCGTTCAATAGTAATAAGACCAGTTCCTGCATAAGGGGCCTTAATGAAGATTTCCGCAGTTGAACCAGGATTTAAATCCCCTGACTGAAGCTTAAGTTCCAGCTCTGCAGTTCTAGTAAGACTACGGGAAACATTTTTATCACCAACGATTGTGTAATTAATCGTATTGAAAATTAATCCATCTTTATCTGCAAGAGTAAGTTTAAATTCACCGGCAGCATCAGAAGGAACAATAAAATCAGTGCCATTTTTACTGATTGAAATCTGCTTTTCATTTACAGGATAAGATTTTTTTACCGACTGATATTTATAAAGCCCGTTCGACTGTTTTACAAGAGTTGAAATATAGCGTATTTCTTCTATTTTAAGAGTTACACCTTCAAGATCAATCTTGTTAAGCTTCTGGTCAATTGCAATAAATGAAAGATTACGTACAGAATTTGAATTAATGTAGCCCAAAGAACCGTCTGCTTTATAACCAATCAAATATTTTAAAGGCGAAACATAAAGGGAAGCCTGGCTGGAAACACTTCTTCCGCTGCCCTTTTCATATCCTTCTGCATAAAACTGAAGTCTATAAGTTGCCTTTTCAAACTTAGACAAGTTCAAGTCAAATTCAGCTTTTCCTGCATCGTCAGTTTGTTTTGTTCCAAGGAATTCATCAAAAGATTTTCCCTTGTAGAAAGGATCTGCAAAGTAGTAATCAGAATACCTGTATAAAACAGGGAATCCAGGGGTAAGGAACATCTGGCCTTTAATGTCATTTCCGGCAGCAGGAGTTCCAAAAAGGTTTTTAAGAGAAACAGTACCTTTAAGTTGACTAGGATTAATCCAGCCATTTTCCGGCAATGGATCAAAGCCAGCAGAAATAGACAGAGTATCAGGAAGAAATTCTTCTAGCTTAATAGTTTCAGAAGCAAGGTATTCACGTTCTACTCGGTTTTTATATTCTTTTAAAAGATAAAGATTTACAGTGTAATTTCCAGTTGGAGAATAATCCTGTGTAGGAAAATCGATTTCTTCAAATCCGGCGGAAGAAAGCTGAAGTTTTTTATTAAATACTACAGAACCATTTGAGTCGGTAACTTCTGCCTCAATAGGAGTTCCACGCAAATCAATATTCCAGTTACCTGCTTTGGCAATCAAAGCAATATGGGCCGTTTCTCCCGGACGGTACATTCCGCGGTCACTGAACATATAGGCAGTAATTCTGTCAGGCTGGGAAGCTCCGTACTCACCGCCAACATCGTAGTTTGAATAATCCAAGCTTCTTCCGTTTTCTGAATATGGCATAAAAGAAAGGTCGTTTGCCGTTTCTACAACATAAGCAGTAGGACGATGCTCACCGGAATAATTTGAAATTGCAGGAAGTTTTGCATGGCCGCTTGAATCAGTTGTTGTTGCGGCAACAACATTTCCATTCAGACCTACAACTTTTACAGTAGCATAAGAAACAGGATTTCCATTAGAAATCGACTGAACAAATACATCTCGCGTTCCGTCAGTATTTTTCTTAATAATAAAACCTAGGTCAGTAACAAGAATCAAGCGCTTGTCTGATTTTCCTGAATAGTAGGAATCTCGGCCAAGACTATTTTCATTTTCTGCAACCTGAAAAAGGAAAAGGCCATTCTTCAGATTCTTTGAAGCATTTGCGCGAAGTTTATCAGAAAAATCATAAGAGAAATAAGAAATTTCAGAAATTGAATAATCCGGAATCCAATAACTAGAAGTTTCTGATTCTGCAATATTGTTTTCGTTAAAAGAATAATGTTCAAAGTGGAAATTCTTCATATCTCCATTGGACATTGAAACAAGATGATTTACATCTTTTGGCATAATGCGGGAAAGACGGTAATAAACTTTCTTAATTCCTCGGGAATACAAAGCCATTTTGCGACTGCCGGAAAGAGAAAGAATTGTACCTTCTGACATAATCGAAAGCTCCTTTGGATATTCAGGAACTTTTATTATTGTTTCATAAGAATTAGTTTCGTTATAAAAACGAAGCTTATATCCGCCAAAAAAGTTTATGCCGCCTTCTATTTTTACATAAAGATAACGGCCTGGAGTTGCTTTATAACCAAAACTGTTTAAGTCTGCAGCAGGCTCTGCTGTTGGAACAGGTGAAAGTTCAATTTTTTTAGAAATCTTAAGAATTTTATCAGTAACATAATTAGTAGACCAAAAGGCATCTTCTGCTACATCCCAACCTTCCATTTCAGGACGATCTTTTGGAAGTTCAAAAACACTTATGCAAGAAGCAAGCTCGTCAACAGCAACAGAACCTTTTGTTTCAATAACAAGCATTTGGTCATAATTCTGATTTTGATTTTTTACAAGAGAAGTATCAACTGACTCGATTTTTACAAAGTCACTCATTCCTGGAACAGATACAGTTTTTGTTTCCTCATCCGAAGATTTTCCACCAACCTGCGCTTCAATTCCTTTGCCCATTTTTACTTTAAGAGCAGACGTATACGGAGGAATTGGAAGAAGATCAGAAACAAGATATGCTTCTGAAGCAGATTTATTATAACTAAGTTTAAAAGGAACGTTTTCAACCTTAATTGATTTTCCATTAGCATCATAATAATCAAGGCTCATAGTTACACAACCGGCAACTGACTCTTTTACCATTGGATGAGAAGCATAAATTGTTGCTGTTACCCGCTTTTCCTTTGGGTTTTCTGGATTAATATAGAATTCGGCATCTTCAAGGCTTACAACAAAATTTTCAGTTTTAAAACTAAAGTCTGATTTTACATTAACATCCTCAGAGAAAATTGCTGACGGCATAGAAACCTTGTATCGCGTTCCCAGAAGCCAATTTTCATGCGGTATAAATCGTAATTGGGAATCATTAACCCAAACCCATTTACCTGCAATTTGCGGTGTAATAGTAATCTGAGATGAAGGCTCAGAACCAGCTTCGGTCAGTTTTGAAACAGAACCATCAAAATTCACACAAAGAGTATCCGGCTGCCCATTTTCATCAAGGCGTGTGGATGGGTTGTAAACACTATAATTTACAGAAACTGCACTGCTCTTTTTACGGCAGGAAAATGCAGAAACAGAAAACAAACAGATTGCTGAAGCAATTAGAATTTTATAAACCTTGGCAAATTTCATAGATTTTCTCCAATAATTCATTTTACGTTTTTCAAATAAGAAAGATAGTCAAGGACAACGACTTCTGTGTCTGGAAAAAAATTCTTTCCGTCTGGAAGATTCATAATTTCATTTTCTACAAGTCCAAGAACAGCATCAAAATCAGGGTTACTGATTTCCACATCAGCAACTGGAGATTTAGCCGCCGGATTTTTTTTATACCGGTTTGAATATTTCACAGCAAGCTTTGGATTCCCTCGGTTCATAACATAAAGATTCCACAAAAATCTTGCGCAAGTAATTCTTTTAATAGCTTCGGAATTTAAAATTTCAGCAGAAAGCCCCTGCTCATCTGTTGGATCTGTTGCAGGGTTAAACATGCCTGCTTCCGCAACTTTTTCTGTAAGACGGGAAGCAGAAAGCTTTGTTCCAGTTGTAAAATCATTCAGCAAACCAGTTTTTTCATAAGCCAGCTGAACCATTGTTTCTTTAGTCAGCTTAGAGGCTAGATTTTGTTCAGAAGAAAGAACCGAACTGTTTTCCACATCAATTCCGGAATTGTAAAGAATCCATACCTTATCACGAAAGTTTTTGTATACAGCCCGATAATTACTGCGGCCCTGATTATCAAATTCAATAAACGCTTCATCAATAAAAGCTATTGATTTGTCGTACTGTTTTTTTGAATATAAAAGTTTTCCTTTTTCCAAAAGAAGGATTGAATTGTTTGGGTCAAAAGAAAGTATTTCGTCTATTTTCTGAATTGAGGTGTCAATATTTTTTTCAAGTTTTGAGCCAAGAAGAAGAACATAATCATCGCCGCCCTTAATCGCTTTTGAATCCCGGTAACATTCAGCCGCCTTAGATTTTTTTCCTTCCATAAGATAAAGTATTCCGTCAATGGATGTAATGTGAGCTTCTATTATTGGCTCAACATGGCTTTTAGAAAGCTGGGCATATACATCCTGATGAAAACTGTCCAACTGATTCTGATCAAATTTTCCAGTCATAAGATAATTTGCATCAATAAGAATAAACCTGTCTTCGTAAACAGAAATTTCTTCCATCAGTTCTTTGTTTAGATTAGTTGTCTGAAACACATCCTGCTGCAAAGTAGTTACACAAGAAGAAAAAAGAAAGCCAAAAGCAGATAAAAGTACAAGGATTTTCTTCATTTAAATTCTCCAATTAGTTAATTTTCCAAGCGTTTAATTTATTGTCAATTGAAAGTGAAAGAATGTCGGTTTTTTTGTCGCCGTTTAAATCCATAAAGAACGGAATACCGTAACCTGTAACTGGGAATGCATTTAAGAATTCAAGGTCTGATGTAAAACCATAAATCGCATTTGAATCGCCGCAAATAAAGATTTCATCTTTTTTATCGCTGTTATAGTCGCAAACTGTAATGTAACCTGATTTTGCAGAAAGACTTGGCAGCTTGATTTTTGTTACAGAGCCATCCAGCATGACTTTATAAATTGTTCCATTTTCAGAAACTGCAATCAATGAATCATTTACATATTTTACATTTTGATAGAAGATATCTTCGAGATTAAGCGGAAGAGCATTGGCAAGCACACCATTTGAATCCCAAACATAAAGTTCTCCGGCCTGAGAAACAAAAGCAACAAAAGTCTGATTATTATTTTCAAAAATACAAGGTGAGCCAAAACCAATTCCATCAACAGGAATTTCCAAAAGAGAAATCTCCAAAGGATTCTTTGCTTTTATAGTAAGCAGATTGACTGAACCTGCAAAGCCTTTTTTATAAATAGCAATTTTATCACCGTAAACAGCAGGTGCATTTTTTATCTGATATGAATCTTCAAAAGCGTATTCAAAAGTCTGGCCATCAGATTTAACAAAGTGAAGCAAATCATCATCGCCAACAATTACTAGCAAATCCTCAAAAACCACAGGACGACAGCCTGGTCTTATTCCCGTCATAATTGGGAAACTTTCTACTTCATCAAGGCTTTGATTTAAAAGATAAACGAGACCATCTTTTGTTACAGCCCAGAATTCTCCTCCGTTCTTCTTAAAAGTAACTTTGGAAGCAGGCACTAGATACTCAAGACCTGCTATTTCTTTTTCAGCAACTTCAAGGCTTGCAGCATTAAATGTCTTAATCAATCCAGGATTCTGGTACCAGTAAATAAGACGATTTTTTGGATTCTCAGATTTGTAAAGAACAGGAACGGAATTACCTTTAAGCTGAATAGGAAACCCTTGAACAGACTGAGTTTGCCTTTTTTCGCTGTAAATTGAATTCAGGCGAGCAGAAATAACATTGTCTTTTGTAGAAATATCAAGTTTTCCAATATTGTAAAGCTGAAGAATTTTATTAAACAGCGAGTTTCCTTTTACAAAAAATGGAACACTTTGCTCAAGGTTGTAGTACAGACTTACAGAAGCAGGAGAAATTGAATTTCCATTCACCTTTCTCCATGTATCATCTTTATCAAGCCTCACCCCATTTTTGAGAGCGGCATTTATGGAAGCAAGATTTTCAGGTGATTGTGAAAAATAAATAAAATTATCCTTTACCATATAATAAGGTTTGGGAAGAGTAATATTCATAGCATTCAGCAAAGAAACAACAAAGTTAGGAAATTCAATACGCGGCAAACGGACTCCATCCAAAAGAAGGCTAGTATCTGACCGCAATATAATAGAAGAAATTAGTATATCAAAAACTTTCTGCCGCTTTTCTTCATCCTCAATTTTAAGAACAAAAACAGGATTTGATTTTCCTTCAAGGCCAAGGACAGCATATTCATCAGAAGTCCATGAAAAAAGAATATTTTCCAAAGAATCTTTGAAAAAAGTTTTTGAAAGGGCATTTGCATCATTCCACTTTCTTTTTATATTTATATTTCCTTCATCCAGAACTTCAAAAGCCACATCTTTTATTTCAGAAAGTTTTCCAAGGTTAATCAAAGTATAATACTGAACTGCTCCAGGAAGCTTTGGCAAAAGTTCAGGAATATCAGATTTGCGTTCAATCAAGTCAAGAACTGCATTTGATTTTTCGCTGCTTTTTTCAAAAGGAAGCTTTATTTCAACATTAATATTTTCATCAGAAATACCAAATTCAATTTTGCTTAGCTCATTTTCTGAAAGAGAATCTGCAACAAAATTAATATATGGATTTTTCTTTCCAATCAGTTTTAAAAGATTCCGTCCATTTGCAACAATTCTAAAAGGCTGAGCAAGGCGATTCTTCATGATTTTTAATTCATCGCCGCTGTAATCGGCTGTATTTTTTAACGAAATAGCCTTTTCAAAGTAAACTGGGCTTTCAGAAACAATCACAAGGTTTTTATGGATTTTTGCATAGTATGACTTTTCGCCTTTTTTATATTCAAAATAAGAATGGCCTGATTCATTAATATAATAAAGATTTTCTACCGGATGAAATTTAGCAAAAAGCGGAGCTAGACGTGAAATTCCAGAAAGAAAACCCATATCAACAATTGCAACAAAATTGCTTCCGTCATACATAGCGACATCAATCCTACGGGAAAAAGCTAATTTTACAAAAGCATTTTTACGCAAGTCTGATTCGCGGATTGAATAAAAAATCTGTCGGGCATTAGAAAAACTAGGCTCAGCAAGAACAACATCCATAGCCTTTAAATCAACTAAAGGTTCAACGGCATCATAAAAAGAATCTGTTCTTATATAAACTGAATAATTATTAGGAAGCGCATTTACAGTAGAAGTCCGGTCCAGTCCGCAAAAAAGCATCCAGGCAAAAACCAGACCAACTAATCCACAGAAAATCCAAAGTATTGAAAAAAATATTCTAAACAAAAAAGGTTTATTTTTTGAACTGCTCATATTATTTCCCATTTTTTAACTATATAAAAACCGTAATTGAAAATGCATTAAAAAACATTGAACTTTCAGATGCTCATGTTAATGTTGAGAATGGATGCTGGACAGAACATTGAAAACATTGCAAATCAATCATCAATTATATTACAATATCGCTCTTAAGTTTTCAATTGCATAATTAATTAGCCTGAAATTCTAATTTATAAACCAACTGTGGATTGAAAAACTTTGAAAGGAAAACTTTATCCTTTGCAATGAAATTAAAGTATGTCTTTTGAGCATAATAATTACATACTTATAGGTCGAATGCCGAGTTTTTATAAAAACAGCTATTAAACAGTTATTCCTATGCTAACAAGGCTGTCATTACCGTGCTTGAGACTGCGATGTTTGCATACCAAACTCAGTTATCAATCTTGCCATCGGATTATCACCCGAGTTTCTGTCAGAAACATCGTAGGGGCAAGCCCGAAAATGACAACTTTCCCAACATTTTCATGTCATTCCCGCAGTTGTTTCATCTCTCTGTCATTGTCGTACTTGAATTTTCCTGTCATTCCCACACTTGATGTGGGAATCTCTGTTATAACCAACTTTTCAAGAACCTGTCTTACATTATAATGAATAAATTTCAAAAAACAACTTTTTGGCAAAAATTTATTGAATTTTCTGTTGAAAACGCAATAAATAAAAAAAATCGTTAGTTTTTTCTAATCAGTGTGGAAAAACAAAGCAAAATCTATTCTATTTTACTGTTGTCCAAATATGCAATGGAATACAAGGATTTATATTCTTTATCCTAAAAAGTTCTATCAGGTTTACAAATTCATAGCCGCGGGATTTTAAAACTGGAATGGCGGACTTAACAGCCTGAACTGTAGCATAATTTTCTTCCATTACGTGAAGAAGCACAATCTGCCCATCTTCCGCAGATTTTAAAATACGCTCAGTTCTTTGTTCAGCAGTAATTTCAGGAAGCCAGTCCTCATAGCCTTTTCCGCCAATAAAGGGAACTTTTATAGCTTTGTACATATTGACGCTTACACTGATATAAGGCGGACGGAAAAATTCACTTCTTTTGCCGATGCACTTTTCTATAAGGGATTCAGTTTTTTCATATTCGTCCTGAATCATGGCAATGCTCATTTTTGACATATCGGAATGCGTAAACGAATGATTTTGAATGTCGCATCCCATTTTAAATGCGCGCCTTACAACTTTTGCAGACTCTTCATTGATTTTGTTTCCGACTAAAAAAAATGACGCAGGAATCCTATTAAATTCAAGAACATCCAGCATATCTGACATAACATTTGCATTAGGTCCGTCATCAAACGAAAGCGTTATATGCTTCATAAACTTCTTTTGTATTCTTCAATTTGCTGCTTTAGATTTTGAATATGCTGATTAAACATAAAGTCAATGAAGCTTGCAGAATCTTCGGCGTCTTGGCTTTCGGAAATTGCCTTTATATATTCAGCACGTCTTTCTTTTTTTACAATCGATGGAACAAGATTTTTTTCATATTGAACCATATTCATAAGCAAACGGCTCATTCTTCCGTTTCCGTCTGCCCAAGGATGAATTGAAGCAAGCCTAAAATGAGATTCAAAACTTAATTTATATGCGTTTTCAATGTCATCTGAATAAGTTTCTTCAAGTTCTTCATTGAGCCAGCCGCAGAATTCTTGAAGCTTGTCAGGAACTTTTTGCCAAGCAAGATAAGATTTTCCGCCGCGCCCAGCACTTACATTCAAAAGCCTTAATTCTCCTTTTGCAGAAGAAAAAGAACCTGCAACTGTATTATAAGAGGAGCCTGTATTTTTCATTAAAGTTTCAGAAAGAGAACAAAGAAAACCAACTGTTATTTTTTCGTGTTTTTTTGCAAAATCAAAGCTCTGCTCATACGCTTTTTTTAGGTCAAGATTCATAAGCTGCTCTGAAATAGGCTTTGAACAAGAAATTCCGTTGTCAAACAAAACCTGATTTTCAATTTCCGTAATCGTAGAGCCTTCAATCGCTGTTGAATGTGTAATTATCGAATATAAATAAAACTTATCGTAATCAAGTTGCTGATTTATTCCAAGAGAATTATATTCATTCAAGACCGTTATTATTTCATTTTTCATTTTCGCCGTACAATAAAATTATTTAACATTATGCAAAAACAGGACGCTTCTTTTCTTTTGCGCACTGAACAAGATAAAGGTTTATAAGATTCTGGTAAGAAATACCTGTCTCTTCCGCAAGCTCCTTGAAATAAGAAATCGCCCCCGAATCAAGATTTATAGTAACTGTTTTTTTTATTTTTTTATACCACGGCTGAAATTCCTTTAATTCTTCTTTTGTCATCGCAGGGCAATCTTCAGCAGGTGTCGCACGAGCATTTCTTATAATCGCTTTTTCAGCCTCTGTAAGTGGCGGAAGTTTTTTCAACTCATCTAAGGTCATAGTCGTCATAGTATTCATCTGTTTCCTCCTTTGTCGCTTTTCTAGCAGAAATAATACGAGTCCTGTCATTGCGTTCCGTGTACACAACAAAAAGAATGTCGTCAACCATTCCGATTACATTCCAACGATCTTCTGTATCTGTTGAATGGCTACTGTCGTATTTTTCAATACGTTTTTCATCAAGAAAAACACGGACAGCAAATTCAAAACTGATTCCATCATGATTTTTCTTGTTATATTCATTCTTTTTATTGTCCCATTCATAAATCATATTTACATACTACATACGCTATAAATATCTGTCAAGTTTTTAAATGCGTTCTTCTATTTTAGTGGCAGAAATGAATGCGCTAATTTCTTACAAATATAACAAGGTCGCCTTTTTGTTTTCTTGCTTCAAAATTGTAGTCTTTTCCGTTTTTTGAGACAATTGCAAAGTATCTAAAATTACGAAGTGTTTTTTCAATAGGAGATTCCAAGTCTTCTGAATCATTATATTCTTGCAGAGTAACACCGCCGGCTTTTTTCCAGCCTTTATCTTTATAATCTGAAGCATAGACAACAAATGAAATTCCATAATCATCAGTAAGATTTACAAATTCTATTTCGTCATAAAATCTTCCTTTTATATTGTCTGAATCAATTACAAAGGCAGATTCAAGCTCCTTTTCAAAATCAAATTCGGAATCCGGCATTACAAAAATGCAAAGGTCATTGTCAATTTTTTGCGCACGGTAGTTGTAAACTTTGTTATTTTTAGGAACTACAGCAAAATACTGTATTTGAGCAATGCGGTCTTCCATGCGGGAATCAACATCTTCTGAATCGTAAAAACCCTTTAAGAATGCTCTTCCGTAAAACTGCCAGGAATTATTTTTATTGTCATAATAGTAAACTTCAAAGCCAAGCTGCTCGTCTGTTTCGTTTATAAGCTTTACATCTTCTCTTGCTTTTCCAGCTATAGAATTGGCATCAAGGACAAACGCATTTTCAGCATCAAGGTTAAAATCAGGAGCCTGAGCAAAACAAGCAAAACTAAAAACTAGGCAGACAAAAAAAACAATCTTTTTCATATATTCTTCCATAAATGATTCATCTCTCACTGATTGAAATTTAACATTTCTAAAAAAGTTACGCAAGAAAATAGTAAGCAGACTGCGCAACAAGATTTACCAGGTCTATTTTTTAAACTCTGTCTTTAAAATCAAAGTATTCTATGATACAATTGCATTATGCAGATTATTCCAGTAGCAAGCGGCAAAGGCGGCGTTGGAAAAAGCCTTTTAAGCGCAAACCTTGCAATTGCCCTAGGACAGGCAGGCAAAAAAGTTCTTCTCATTGATTTGGATTTGGGAGCTTCAAACCTTCATCTTGTAATAGGCCATCCTAACCCAAAGGCAGGAGTCGGCACATTCCTTACAGGCGAAAGCAAGTTTGAAGACATAATTTGCCCAACAGACTACGACAATGTAAGTTTTATTGCAGGCGATTCTGAAATTCCTGGGCTTACTTCACTAAAAGTCAGCCAGAAAAACGAGCTTATAAAAAGCTTCAATAAACAGGAATCTAAATTCGACTATCTGATTTTGGACTTGGGAGCAGGAACCCATCTTACAATTCTTGATATGTTTCTTCTTTCTCCGCAGGGAATTGTTGTTACAGCTCCGACTGTTACCGCCACATTGAACGGCTATCTTTTTCTTAAGAATGTAATGTTCCGCATGATGTACAATACTTTTAAGAAAGGAAGCGCAGGCTACAAATATCTTGAGTCGCTAAAAAAAGATTCGCTTTCGCTCCAGAGGCTTTATATTCCAAAGCTTGTTGAAATTCTTGAAAAAGAAGACCCGGAAGGAACTGCATTGTTCAAAAAGCGTATAAATGAATTTCATCCGCGGCTCGTGCTTAATATGATAGATGACCCAAAAGACGCAGACAGAGCGCAAAGAATCCGCCGTTCATGCCAGCAGTATTTGGACTTGGACTTGGATCATCTTGGCGTAATCTACCGCGACACTTTGCAGGACAAGGCTCTTTCTTCAAGACTGCCAGTCATTGCTTACAAGCCGCAGTCAATTATAGGCCAGGCAATCTACAGAATTGCAGAAAAAATAATTCAGTCCGAAACTTTAAAGTTTGACGACAGCTATGACATAACCCAGGCTTCAGACACTTCATTTGAAATTGCCACAGAAGAAGCCAATGACGACTTTGGGCAAAAAATGGCTTACATAGAAGAGCTTGCAGGAACTGGCGCGCTTACTGCCGGGGAACTTGCAGAAACTTTAAAGCAGCAGCAATACGAGCTTACAAGGTTAAAAAACGAAAACAATCTATTAAAGAAAAAACTTCTGGAAGCAGCGGCAAAAGGCTTCAAGGTGTAAGACAAAATGCTAAATTCTCTTTTATATATAAAATATCCGTCTTGGATTCATCCGGAGCTTTTTCCCGGAGTTCCGCTTTTGGGACTTGTGCGCTGGTACGGTCTTATGTACATAATCGCATTTGGAACAGCTTTTTATATTCTGCGGAAAATTCAGCGTGAAGGCGCATTGGACACGCCAGATTCAAAAACTACGGAAGATGATATTTTCAGCTTTATTGCATTCGGAATTATTTTTCTTTTGGCAGGCGCGCGGATTTTTTCAACGCTTGTGTATGATACTTCCGGGCTTTACTGGAAAAAGCCTTGGCTAATTTTCTGGCCGTTCGACACAGTAACAAAAAGATTCACAGGTCTTGCGGGAATGTCCTATCACGGCGGATTCCTCGGCGGACTTGTGGGAATGCTAATCTGGTGCAAAAAACACAAAAAGCCTGCGCTCAAATGGATTGATGCAATGGCAGTTGCAATTCCGCTTGGCTACACTTTTGGACGAGTCGGAAACTTTATGAATGGAGAACTTTACGGCAGAATAACAAAAGCTCCTTGGGGAATTGTCTTTCCACGCGCAGAAACTTTTTCTTCAAGCTTAGACTGGGTAAAAGAATTTGCTTCTTCAATAGGAATGTCTCTTGGCGGCGCAAAGCTTGTAAATCTTCCGCGGCATCCAAGCCAGCTTTACGAAGCTCTTTTTGAAGGACTTTTGCTTTTTCTTCTTATTTGGTGCCTAAGAAAGAAAAAACCGTTCGACGGATTTCTTACAGCGTGCTACACGGTTGGCTACGGCTTTGTAAGATTTTTTATAGAATATTTCCGCGAGCCTGACGCAGACATTGGCTACAGAATTTCTGCAACAAAAGACGCTGCAATCTACACAAACACTTCGCTTTTAAATCTTAGCACAGGACAAATTTTCTGTCTTATGATGATTGCAGGCGGAATTCTTATGATTTTTATTCTTGCAATGCTTAACAAAAAAAATGACAGAAATAGAAAAACATTACAATAAGCACAAGGAAGAAAACAGGCTTTTAACGCGGCACGGCAAAGTTGAATTCGCCGTCGCAATGAAATACATCCATGATTTTCTTCCTACGCAAGACAAACGGCTTTTTAAGATTGCGGACATTGGAGCCGGAACAGGAAGGTATTCAGTTGCCCTTGCAAAAGAAGGCTTTGATGTTACGGCGGTTGAGCTTGTAAAACATAATCTTGAAATACTTGAGTCCAAGCACGAGCGCGTAAAATGCTGGCCGGGAAACGCTCTTGACCTTAGTTTTTTGCCAGATGAAACTTTTGATGCGACAATTGTTTTTGGTCCTCTTTATCATCTTCATAAAGAAAAAGAAAAACTTACAGCTTTAAAAGAAGCGCGCAGAATAACAAAAAAAGGCGGAACAATTTTTGCCGCGTATCTTTTAAACGAATACAGCATTCTTTCATATTGCTTTGCGCAAAATAGAATTACTGATCTTATAAAAAGCAAAAATATTTCTAACGACTTTCACATAATTCCAAAAGAAAATGAACTTTACGACTATGTGCGCCTAGAAGATATTGACCGGCTGAACAAACTAAGCGAATTAAAGAGGATAAAAATATTTTCTCCGGACGGACCTGCAGACTTTATGCGCAAACAACTGAACGCAATGACAGAAGAAACTTTTAAAAAATTCATTGAATATCAGATTTGCAACGCTGAACGCCCCGAACTTTTAGGCGCAGGCTCCCATCTTGTAGATATTCTGGAAAATTGAAAGGTTGAATACTGAATTCCTGTAAAAAAGTTATTTTACTTTCATTGTCAAAACTCAATATTAAACCTAAAAATAGATTTAGCAAGAGATTACCCAGTCAAACTGGGCAATGACACTCGCCCCGCCACGAAAATGACAAAAAAAGCATTAGTGATGGAAAAGTCTGATTCCTGTAAACGCCATAACCATGTTGTATTTGTCGCAAGTTTCAATAACATTATCATCGCGGATTGAGCCGCCCGGCTGAGCTATAACTTTTACTCCGCTTCTGTGCGCACGCTCAATGTTGTCTCCAAATGGGAAGAATGCATCGCTGCCCACTGCGACATCTGTATTTTTTGCAATCCAAGCCTTGCGCTCTTCACGTGTAAACACTGCTGGCTTTTCCGCAAAGAAATTCTGCCATGTTCCTTCAGCAAGAACATCATCATAATCATCGCTTGTATAAACATCGATTGTGTTGTCGCGATCTGCTCTTTTTATGTCTGCTTTGAATTTTAAATTTAAAACCTGCGGACTCTGTCTAAGCCACCATTTGTCTGCCTTGTCGCCTGCAAGACGTGTGCAGTGAATGCGGCTCTGCTGCCCGGCTCCAATTCCAATTGCCTGGCCATCCTTTACATAGCAGACGCTGTTGGACTGGGTGTATTTTAAGATAATCAGGGAAATCAAAAGGTTGTCGCGTTCTTCTTTTGTGAGAGCCTTGTTTTTTGTTACAATATTTTTTAAGCAATTATCATCAAGTTTTATAAAATTGTGTCCCTGTTCAAAAGTTACGCCAAACACTTGCTTCTTTTCTATTTCGGAAGGAACATAGTTTTCATCAATTTGAAGAACGCAATATCCGCCTTTTTTCTTTGCCTTTAGAATTTCAAGAGCATCATCATCATAGCCCGGAGCAATTATTCCGTCGGAAACTTCTTTCTTTATTAAAAGAGCAGTTGCCTTGTCGCATTTGTCGCTAAGAGCAATAAAGTCTCCAAAAGAAGACATTCTGTCTGCACCGCGAGCTCTTGCATAAGCACACGCCAAAGGAGTAAGCTCAACATCATCAGTGTAATAAATCTGCTTAAGTGTGCTGCTCAAAGGGCGACCAACCGCAGCTCCGGCAGGAGAAACATGCTTAAAAGATGTTGCAGCAGGAAGGCCGGTTGCTTCTTTTAATTCCTTTACAAGCTGCCAGCCATTAAGCGCGTCAAGCAAATTTATATAGCCAGGCTTTCCATTTACAACAGTTACAGGAAGCTCTCCGTTTTCCATGTAAACTCTAGCCGGCTTTTGATTCGGATTGCAGCCATATTTCAATTCAAGTTCTTTCATATTAAACTCCAAAATTATTTTTTATGTCTTCTGTCAAGCTCGTTGTAAACATCCTGCCAAGTTACGCCTTCCTTGTACATAAGGACGCTCGCAAAATAAAGCAAGTCGGCGGCTTCCCAGATTACTTCGTCTTTTCCTTCAGCCTCTGTAAGTTCTTCTGCTTCTTCTAGGATTTTTTCGCGGACACGCTTGTCATTTAAAGTCGCAGTATAGCTTCCCGGACGCGGATTTGCAAAACGTTCTGCAATTGTTCCGTAAAGACGCTCCATGCTGCTTTTTTCATCAGCCTCGCTAGAAAAACAATTAAAGCTTCCTGTGTGGCAAACTCCTCCATGCGGAATAACAGTCGCAAGAATTGTGTCCCTGTCGCAGTCAGCACGAAGTTTTACAAGCTCAAGACAATGGCCGGAAGTTTCACCTTTTGTCCAAAGAGTATTTCTTGTGCGGCTAAAGAAAGTAAGTTTTCCAAGCTCAAAAGTTTTTTCCAAGGCTTCTTTATTTGAATAGCCCATCATTAGAACTTCGCCAGCAGGACTTTGGGCAATAACCGGAACCATTCCGTTTGTCTTTTCCCAGTCAATGCAATTTATAAAGCTTTCCTTAAGATTTACAGCTCCAGTATACAATGCCATTCCAAGCTGAACATCGCAATGAAGTTTTTCAAGCTGAACAATCTGCTCAAGGGAATTTACTCCTCCAGCCGCAACAACACGGCATTTTACAGAATCACGGAGCTGCTTTACCATCTCCATATCCGTTCCCTGCATACAGCCTTCTTTTTCCACGCAAGTAAACAAAAGCTCGGAGGCGTATTTTTCAGCTTCTCGCGCGCCTTCAATCAAAGAAATGTCTGCGGTTTCTGTCCAGCCTTTTACTGCGATTTTTCCATTAATTGCGTCTACTGAAATTATAATGCGCTGTTTTCCAATTGAAGATGCAAGCTCGTCAAGGAACTGTGTATTAAGAATTGATCCGCCGTTTTTTCTATCAAGATTCCAAGCCGCAGAGCCAATTATAATTTTTTCAGCTCCAAGCGAAACAAGCTCGCGTGCTTTTTTTACAGTTCTGATTCCGCCGCCAACACGAACATTTCCCTTGCGCAAAAGAGACTTTAAAAGCTCAGTGTTCGCTGTGTTCCCTTTTTCGTCAATATTTCCCAAAGCCGCATCCAAATCTATAACTGCAACTTCGCCATATTTATTGAATTCTGAAATCAATGAGTCGGCATCATCACGCTGAAGAACAAGATCTTTTCCGTTTTTCAGCTGAACAACATGGCCGCCTTTTAAATCTATAGAAGAAATTACCATGCGCTGATTTTACCAAAAAAAAATAACTGTTACAATGATGAAAAAACAATGTTGCCGTTAAAGAATGTCGCCTTTATAAAGCCCAAAAGTTTTTTTCCTTCAAGCGGCGTAAATTTTCCTTTGCTTGCAAATTTCTGACCGCGCACAGTCCATTGCTTTTCCAAGTCAACAAGAACAAGATTAGCTGCAAATCCTTCCTTTAAAAGTCCTTCGTTTTTTAAGCCAAGAATTTTTGCTGGGTTTGCGCTCATAAGCTCTGAAAGTTTTTTTAAACTCATGCCGTGTTCTTTTACAAGCATTGTATGGCAGGCGGAAAATGCAGTTTCAAGTCCGCTGAATCCAGGACTGCCGTTTTTTTTGTCCAAAGCAGTGTGCGGCGCATGGTCGGTTGCAATGCAGTCCGCAGTTCCGTCTTTTAAGGCCTTAATCAAAGCGAGCCTGTCGTTTTCTGAGCGTAGCGGCGGATTTACAATATTAAAAATGCCTGGAGCTTTTTCTCCGTTCATAAAAATATGATGCGGCGTAATTTCAAAAGTTACGTCAACTCCTTCTTGACGCGCTTTTTTTGCAGCCTCTACACAAGCGGCAGTGCTCACGTGGCAAAGATGAATATGGCAGCCGGCATCTTTTGCAAGCCTAAGGTTTCTAAAAGTCGCAGTATCTTCAGCACAAGCCAAAAGCGAATCGGCTTTTCTTAAATTATTTGCAGCATCTTTTTTTTCAGCAGGCGAAACATTTTCTTTTGAAAGAACTTCCAATGCTGCTTTTCTAAACGGACGCGCGTTTTCTGCCAAAAAAGGATCTTCGCAATGGCACGAAACAACAATTTTCTTTTTAGCGGCAATTTTCATCGCTTCAAGCATAACAAAACTGTTGCAAACTTCCTTTCCGTCTTCGCTTATAACCGGAACTTTTTTTTGATCAAGAGATTCAAGGTGGCTTATAGTTTTTCCGTCAAAATCTTTGGTAATTGAAACAGCCTGAATTGTCCTGCATTTTCCAAATTCAAAAGCCTTTTTATTATTAAGCTCTGCCTGCACTGGACTTGAAACAACAGGATTTGTATTCGGCATAAGAACACAAGTGGAAAAACCACCAGCTGCGGCCGCACAAGAACCAGTTTCAATGTCTTCTTTTTGAGTAAGACCAGGATCTCTAAAATGCGAGTGCATATCAATGAATGAAGGCAAAACGCAAAGTCCTTTGGCATCAAGTTTAAAAATTGAGTCGTCATTTAAAAGTTTTTTTAGAGAATCTTTGTCTGGAAATGATTTAATTTTTCCGCAAGCTAAAAGAACTGCGGATTTTTTTTTATCGGTATTAGCATCAACAAGCCGGGCATTAAAAATCAAAACTGCATTTTGCATAGACCCATTATAAAATGAATCCATGCAAACTACAAGATTGAATTATTGATTGCCGCATCAAGTGCGGCAATGACAGAGTTTGTACAAATTATAAAATTAAACATTAAGGTCATTATCGGGCTTGATACTGCGATATTTCTGAACAATTGTAATTTTGATTATCAAGTCAAGCCGGATAATGACAGCAATAAATTTATTATCCAATGCTGCGGAATTTTCTGTTAAAGTCTTCTATTTCTGCCCCGGAAATCGGCTTTGAATAATAGTAGCCCTGAATATAGTCGCAATGGAAAGTCTTAAGCTTTTCATTCTGCCACTGATGCTCAACGCCTTCAACAGTAAGCTTCATTGCAAGCGAATGAACAAGACGCACAATGTTCTTTATAAAGTCGCCTTTTTCATTGGAAAGATAATTGTCCACAAGCGATTTGTCGATTTTCACAACATTAATCGGCAGGAACGTAAGATAGCTAAGAGAAGAGTATCCAGTTCCAAAGTCGTCCAAGGCAAGAGAAATTCCGCGCTTTACAAATTCATTCAAAAGTTTGGAAACCGCTTCCTTGTTTGAAATAAAGAGGCTTTCTGTAATTTCAATGCAGATAAGTTCCGGCGGAATATTATAACGCTTTAAAAGCTCTTCAAGGAAATCAACATAATGAACGTCCGAAACCTGGCTGTAAGAATAATTTATAGAAACCTTGTACAAAGGAATTCCGTGCTCGCGCCATTCCGCCATCTGCCTTACAACTTTTTCTGTAAGGATTCTGTCAATTTTTATAATCTGCCCGGTTTCTTCTGCAATCGGAATAAACTGCGCCGGCGAAACTTTGCTGTTCTTTAGTCTCATAAGCGCTTCGTATCCGTGGATTTCTCCAGTTTCAACATCAATCTGCGGCTGATACGCAACCCAAATTCCGTCGTTTGCAATAGCATCGTCAAGGATTCTTGAAATGCGGTTGTTTTCAAATATTCGGTCGCGCATTTTCTCGTTAAAGAAAACAGTCTTGTTCTTGCCTGAATTTTTTGCACGGTAAAGCGCAATGTCCGCATTTTGAATCATGTTTTCCATTTCATCGTCATTGGAATTTACAATTCCAAAACTAGACTGAATATGGATATTGTTTTCTTCATATTTTATCGGGCTTTCAAAAACAGTTCTAAGCTCTTGAATTTCAATGGAATCCTCATTCAGCTGCTTTTCAAGATAAAGAACAAGGAATTCATCTCCGCCGAACCGCGAAACAAAAATATCTTTTCCGGCAGAATAAGCCTTGAGCCTTGAAGAAATTGTCTTTAAAACAATGTCGCCACAAGCATGGGAATAAAAGTCGTTTATATTTTTAAAGTCGTCAATGTCAAAGAGTATAAGAGAAAACTTTTTTCCGGATTCCTGAATGTCATTGAACACAGCCTGAGCCTTGAATCTGTTCGGCAAATCTGTAAGCGAATCGTGTCCAAGCATATATTCCATTTTTAAGTTTGAACAACGAAGCTCATGGGAATTTCTTACTTCCGTGATTATCAAAACCAAAGAAACAGCAATAAAAATAAGAAGTGAAACTACAATTCCGATTATTCCAAACAAAATTCCGTGGCTGTTTTTTTGCATTTGATCCTGAATATTTACAAATACTGAATTCAGCGGAAATGCGGAAGGCTTTAACTTGTGCTCTTCGATTGCCTTGTAGTCAAAAATAAATTTTCCGTCTTTTATTCTTTGAAACGGAACATATTTTTCACCGTCAATAATATCAAGAGCCATTTTTGCGGCAAGAGCACCGGCTTTTTCGTAGTCAACCATTTTTCCGCCAAGAAAGCCGAATCCTACGCCGTTCGCATTGTGGCTGAATACAGGCGCGGATGTGTTCTTTACAATAAAGTCCGACTGCTCTTCCATGGAATACTTTTTGCCATTGACATCTTGCGAAGCTCCCAGATAAAACACAACAGTCTTGTCATCCAGCGCAGAAAGTTTTTGTCCAATTTGTTCTTTTGTAAGTTCAGAAGTGTCTATTCCTGAAAGCTCTACATCAGGAATTTTTTCACCGGCGTTTATAAAAACATTGTAGTTTTCATAGCCAGCGTCGGTTTTGTCGTAAATGGCAACATAATGTTCCGCAGAAGGAAAAAGTTTTCTTGCAACTGAAATTGTGTCCGCCAAAAACCTTGTTGTGGCAATTCCCCAGAAATTCTTTTTTTCGTAAAGACGTTCTGCTCTAATATTGCTTTCTATGCAAAAGAACACAATAGGAATTCCTGAAAAAAGAGTGTCGCTATTGCGCTCAACAAAATTGCACGCATTATTTCCGCTTACAAGAACGGCATTATATTTTGTGTCTTGTTGCAAAAACTTAATGCGTTCCTTTAAAAATTCAGGAAGCTTTTTATCATAGAAATCATCAGGCTCAAAATATTCAATATCAACATTTACATTGTTCTTTAGGAAAACATTTCTTATTCCTTTTTTCTGAAGCTCAACGACATAAGAGTTTGGCATTGAGCTTACAAATAGTACATTCGCCCTTGGATTTTTTAGCTTGGTATTTACAAGCGCAGAAGACAAACGGTTTTTATATAGAAAGAAACAAAGGGAAAAAACACTGCTCAAAAGAAGAAAAGACGCAATGCCCATCAGAATAGAAAAAGATCTTTTTTTTGCCATAACACTGCCTCCATAAAAAGCCAATTAAAGTCTCGCTTTATGATTAAGCTTTTTAAGCCGTTTTTACGATTTAAATAAATCCTAAATGAAAACGGCAGCCGATATGCAATTTTGCAATGCAAATTTGCAATCTATATTTGGTTATACATGGCTAAATTATATCCCACAAAAATTATTTTTACAACAGTTGCCCCCCCCCACGGAAATTTTTTTCACAAAAACAACTGAATTTTTGCATTTTTAAGCGGAATTTTATAATAAAATTCTTATTAAATCCGCTCTTCCCGTCTGAATCAATGCTTCTTTTACAAGCTGGGCATTTTCTTTTTTGTTAAACTGAAGCAAAGCGCGCTGAAGCCTTCGTTCGTGTCCGCCGCGGGCAACATAGACTTCTTTAAATTTTCCGTCTGAATTTTTTTCATGCGGATTAAGACCTGTGTAATACATGCAAGTGGCAAGGCTTCCCGGAGTTGGATAAAAATCCTGTACTTGGTCTGGAACAAAACCTGTTTTCTTTAAATAAAGAGCTGTTTCAATTGCTTCTGGAATTCCGGCTCCAGGATGCCCCGCAATATAATATGGAACTAAATATTGTTTAAGCCCAAGCTCTTTGTTCGCCTTTGCATATTCTGCAGAAAATTTTTCATAGACAGCGTGCGTGCTTTTTCTCATAAGGGCAAGGACTTTGTCGCTAACGTGTTCGGGAGCAACTTTAAGCTGCCCGGAAACATGGTGCTTGCAAAGCTCGTACAAGAATGTTTTGTCTTTATCAAGCATAAGATAGTCAAACCTTATTCCGCTTCTTATAAAAACTTTTTTTACATTTGGAAGTGAACGAAGTTTTTTTAAAAGCTCTATGTAATCTTTGTGGTCGGCTTTCACATTCGGGCACGGAGAAACTCCAAGGCAATCACGGTTTTTGCACGCTCCGTTTTTCTTTTGAAACTCGCAGGCATCACTTCTAAAATTCGCAGTAGGCCCGCCAACATCATGAATATATCCTTTAAAGTCTGAGTCTTGCGTCATTTTTTTAGCTTCGGACAAAAGGCTTTCGTGGCTTCTGGACTGAATGCGCCGCCCCTGATGAAAAGTTATTGCGCAAAAACTGCAAGCTCCAAAACATCCGCGGCAGCTTGTAAGACTGAATTTTACTTCGGAAAGAGCAGGAATTCCTTTTTTGCCATTTGAAGCAGCCACATCATACATCGGATGCCACTTACGTTCAAAAGGAAGCTCATAAATCGAATCAAATTCAGCCTGTGAAAGAGGAAATGAGGCTTTTTCCTGAATGACAAAACGGCTTTCAGAAGGCTCTGCAAGAACGCTTCCGTTTATTGCATCTGTGTTTTCCTCTTGAATTTTATAAGACAGGGCAAATTTTTCTTTGCTTTCTTTAGTGTTTTTGCTTACATCTTCAAATGAAGGAAGAACTACAGCATCAGATGGAACTTCATCTTTTTTGCCAGTGAACCAGCAAGTTCCTCTTACGCCGCGAATTTTCCGCGCAGGAATTCCTTTGCTAAGCTGAGATGCAATTTCAAGAAGAGCTTTTTCGCCCATTCCGTAAATAAGAAGGTCGGCTTTTGAATCTAAAAGAACAGAATGCTTTACTGTGTTTGACCAGTAGTCATAGTGGGCTGTGCGGCGCAGGCTTGCTTCTATTCCACCGATAATAACATTTGCGCCTTTATATGCTTCGCGGATTTTTGCCACATACTGAATTACAGCTCTGTCCGGACGATGACCTTTCTCGCTGCCGTGAGAATAAGAATCTTCCGAGCGCGGCTTATTATTCGCAGTATAATTTGAAACCATGCTGTCCATTGCGCCCGATGTTACAAGAAACGCAAGACGAGGCTGTCCAAGAACTTTAAAACTTTCCGCAGATTTCCAGTCAGGCTGGCACAAAATTCCTACAGTGTATCCGCGGGATTCCAAAAGCCGCCCCAAAAGAGCCGCTGCAAAAGACGGATGGTCAACATAAGCGTCCCCGGAAACAAAAACAAAATCAAGCTGGTCTATTCCCCGTTCTTCAAGGTCTTTTCTGCAAACTGGCAAAAACATTGTTTCAATATACTTTAGTTTTTGGTTAAAATCCATATTTTAAAGTAAAAATACTTCACCATTATTAATTTCCATAACGAAGTACTATCAAAAAGTTCTATATTTTGCCGATTATCGGGTCTAACCAGATAATGACATTAGTCGAATTTTCAAGTTAATTAACATTAATCAGTTATAGGTTTCTTCTATAGCTCAATATAAAAAAACAGTATAAATAAACCTATTGAACCAATAGGAAATAATCTGTATTGTTTCTTCATCGCGCGGAAAAATTCACTCTTACTTACAGAGGATTGGAGGAAAATATGCCAAACAAAAAGCAACTTGTGCTTGACGCACTGAACAATAAACCAACAGAGCGTGTTCCTGTGGGATTTTGGTTTCATTATACAAAAAACGAAATGCTTCCTGTTTCAGAAAATCCAGAGATGAGAAAGGAAAACTTGGACGGGCACAAAAAATTCGTTCAGGAATTCAAGCCGGACTTTGTAAAACTTATGAGCGACGGATATTTTTTTGAACCAAAGACAGCAAAGTTTTTGAGCAATGTAAAATCCGCAAAAGAACTTTATGAATTAAACTCAGTTTCCAAAGACGACAGCTGGATAACAGAGCAAGTTTCGCTTGTAAAGGAGCTTACTTCTTCGTTCGGAAATGAAGTTCTTACTTTTTACAACATTTTTGCTCCGGCAACAGCATTTAAATGGAGCGTTGAAGGCGCAGACAAAAAACTTGCGCAGTTCATAAAAGAAGACAAATACGCAGTTCTTTATGCGCTGAGCGTAATTGCAAAAAACACACAGGCAGTTGCAGAAGCCGTAATAAGCGAAGGCAAGGCGGACGGAATTTACCTTAGCGTGCAGACAATTCAAGACGCTTTTGTAGGACCTGATTTGTATGCGGAAATAATTTCTCCGTCGGAACTTTCTGTGCTGAATGCCGCAATTGGCGCAGGCGGAATAAATATTTTGCACGTTTGCGGCTACGAGGGAGCAAGAAACAATCTTTCGCTGTTCAAAAATTATCCTGCAAACGCTGTAAACTTTGCTTCTGTTGTTGAAGGAGTTTCGCTTGCAGAAGCAAAAAAAATTTTCGGCGGAAAAACAATAATCGGCGGATTCGCAAACACAACAGACGGAATTCTTTTTAGCGGAACAAAAGAAAAAATTCAAGCTGAAACAAAACAGATTTTAAAAGATTCTGGACGCACTGGAATAATTCTTGGAGCGGACTGCACAATTCCGCGCAACACAGATTTGCAGCATCTTGAGTGGATTCGAGAAGCCGCAGAGTAAAAAATATACAATTCAAATTGTCATTGCTGGAACAAGTGCGGCAATGACAGAAAAAATAAACGAGGTGAATTATGAAAAAAACAATTTTAGCTTTTATTGCATTGGCAGCGATTATTCCGCTTTCTGCAAAACCCAAAAAATCGGGCGGAAAAATTCAGAAAATCCGCGTGGCTCACACAAACTATTATGTTCCTTATGATTTTGTAAACGACAAAGGTGAATCTGACGGATTTGAAGTTGCTGTTCTAAAAGAAGTTGACAAGCTTCTTCCGCAGTACGAATTTGAATATTTTCCGACTTCCGACGATGACCTTTTGATTGGAGTTCTTCAGGGAAAATATGATGTTGGAACAAAAGGCGTTTGGATTACAGAAGAGCGAAAGAAAAAATATATTTTTCCGCAGACTCCAATTGGAGCCAGCATCATTGGAATTGTAATCAGAAAAGACACAGCGGATAAAATAACAGACATGAAATCGTTTGCAAAGTTTTCAGGAAAACTTGTTCCAATCGGACCTTCGAATGCGCAGTACAACATTATCGATGAATACAACAAGCAAAATCCAAATGCAAAGGTAAAACTTGTGGCAGGCGATCAGTTCGAAGCGGCAGACGGATATGTTTGGGTTGTTGAAGGCAGATACGATGCCCGGGTAGACATAAAGCTTTCGTTCCAGAACAACATTGAAAAAGAAGGCGCGCCTTACGCAAAATACAAAGACAAGCTTTCTTATGTTCCATACAAGGCGATTCCAACCTGGCCGCTTTTCAATAGAAAAAATCAGGCTCTTGCAAACGCTTATGACGAAGCAATAAAAACGCTCAAGGAAAACGGCACGCTCGAAAAACTTTCACAGAAGTATTTTGGCGAGGACATTTTTTCCTCTGTAGAATAAAAACGTTAACTTTGGGAGCACCGTAAAACCATGGACAGACCATTTTATCCTGAAAAAATTCTTGAGCTTATTCCAGTTCTTTTGCCTTATCTTTTGGTAACTTTTAGGATTATCGCAGGAACAATTTTGACTGGGCTTTTTATAGGATTTTTTCTTGCAAAAGGAATGCTTTCTTCACGCAATGCACCAAGGAAAATTTCTTCCTTTATAATAAACGCATTCAGATGCACGCCTTCTATTGTAATGCTGTTTGTAGTTTTTTATGGGCTTCCAAATTTGTTTTGGGCAATATTCAAAGTTGACATAAACAGCTGGGCAAAATCATTTTTTGTTATTCTTGCGCTGGGACTTTTGTTTTCAGCAAGCGCGGCGGAAATAATGAGAGCAAGCTATCTAAGCGTCCCAAAAGGCCAAAGAGAAGCTGCATTAACTTCCGGGCTTACAGAGTTCCAAAGCTTTTGGCGGATAATTTTTCCGCAGGCATTTGCAGTGTCGCTTCCGAATCTTGGAAACAGTTTGATTGCTCTTTTAAAGGAAGGCTCGCTTGCATATACAATCGGACTTGTGGACGTAATGGGAAAAGGAAATCTCTTTATAAGCATGAATTTTGGAGCTTATGCTGTGGAAACTTATACAGCTCTTGCGCTCATTTACTGGACGCTCACAATTTCTATTGAGCAGATTTTCGGCAAGCTGGAAAAATATTTTTCACGCGGAAGAAAAACTTTTTAACTGGGAGAACTTATGTTTGACGTGGAATTTTTCTTTAGAACATTCTGGCTTTCTTTTAAAGCTCTTCCTGTTACTTTAAAAATAACCGCCGTGGCTTTTGCAGGTGGAATTGCGATTGGATTTTTGATTGCGCTTTGCAGAATACACAAATTAAAAGTTCTTTCGCAACTTTGCGCATTTTTTGTTTCATTTATAAGAGGAACTCCGATTGTTCTTCAGATTCTTGTTGTGTATTCAATAATTCCGTCGCTTTTAAATTCAGTTTTTAAAAATGCCGGAAGCTCAATAGATGTGTTCAAAATAAATCCGATTGTCTACGCTTACATTGTATTTTCATTGAACAACACGGCGATTCTTTCTGAAGTATTCCGTTCAGCCCTGCTCACTGTAAGCAAAGGCCAGTTTGAAGCCGGAATTACTTGCGGACTTACAAGCTATCAAACCTACAGAAGAATTATAATTCCACAGGCACTGGAAAGCGCGCTCCCAAATATCTGCAATGCCACCGTAAATCTTATAAAAAATACTTCGCTTGCATTTATGATGACTGTAAAAGACATTACAGCAGTTGCAAGAATTGAAGCTTCTTACGGCTACAACTATATTGAGTCCTATCTTGATATTTTTGTAATTTACATAATTGTGTGTTCTATAGTTCAGCAAATTTTCAGGCTGGCAGAAAAGAAAGTTTCAGTTTATAGAACAGGAAGACCCACGTTAAAATTGGAAGGTGAAAAATGCTGAAAGTAAAAAATGTGCACAAGTCTTTTGGTGAAAATGAAATATTAAAAGGCGTTGACTTGACAGTTGAAAAAGGAGACGTTGTTGTAATTCTTGGACCTTCCGGCTCTGGAAAAACAACATTCCTGCGCTGCCTTGATTTTCTTGAAACTGCGGACGAAGGCGAAATGGAATTTGATGAAATACATACAAGCCTTTCTCATCCGCATAAAAAAACTGTTCTTCAAGTGAGGAGGAAAACCGGTTTTGTTTTTCAAAACTACAATCTTTTTACTAACAAAACTGCGCTTGAAAATGTAATGGAAGGTCTTGTTACCGCAAGAAAAATTCCAAAGGAAGATGCAAAAAAAACTGCGGAAGAAGCTCTTTTAAAAGTCGGACTTTTGGAACGCAAGGATTTTTATCCGTCGCAGCTTTCTGGAGGGCAGCAGCAGCGTGTTGGAATTGCGCGTGCTATTGCGGCGAATCCTGATGTTGTGCTTTTTGACGAGCCTACATCCGCGCTTGACCCGGAGCTTGTTGGAGAAGTTCTTGGCGTTATAAAAAAACTTGCAAAGGAAGGAACTACAATGATTGTTGTTACGCACGAAATGAGTTTTGCAGAAGACGTGGCGACTCAAGTAGTTTTTATGGACGGCGGAGTTGTTGTAGAAAAAGGCACAAGCGCACAGATTTTTCAGCATCCAAAAGAAGAGCGCACAAAGAAATTTCTTCAGCGTGTGTTAAAGCCAATTGAATATATAATTTAAATGTCATTCCCCCCCAGGAGAATCGGGAAATCCATTCAAGATTGTCGTATCAACTATGACAATGACATTAGATTCGAAATTTAGACAATAAAAAAATTAGGCGGAAAAAATGGCGTTATCAATAGAAACAAAATGCATTCACTTGGAAGACGAGGACAACTGTAAAAATCACTACGGCGCGGTAAGCTTCCCGATTTATCAGACAGCAACTTACGCGCATCCGGGAGCCGGAAAAAGCACAGGCTTTGATTATTCGCGGTTGCAAAATCCAACTCGTGAGCAGCTTGAAAAAATTGTTGCTTCACTTGAAAACGGAATCGATGCGTTTGCGCTTTCAAGCGGAATGGCTGCAATAAGTCTTTTGATGGAACTTTTTTCTCCAGGCGACAATCTGATTGTGGATTCCGATCTTTACGGCGGAAGCATAAGGCTGTTCGACAACGTTTCAGCAAAAAACGGAATAAAATTTATCCGCACAGAATTCAGCAAAGTTTCTGACGAAAATGGAATTGAAAATTTAATCACAAAAAGTACAAAGGCGCTTTACGTGGAAACTCCCACAAATCCGATGATGAACGTTTCTGATATTTCGCTTCTTTCTAAAATTGCAAAAAAGCACGGACTTCTTTTGATTGTGGACAATACATTTCTTTCGCCGTATTTTCAAAATCCGCTTAACCTTGGCGCAGACATCGTAGTTCACAGCGGAACAAAATATCTTGGCGGGCATAACGATACGCTCGCAGGATTTATTGTTACAAATAAAACTGAAATTCAGGAAAAACTTAGATTTCTTATAAAAACAACAGGAGCTGGACTTGCGCCATTTGACTGCTGGCTCATTTTGCGTGGAATAAAAACATTGGCTGTAAGAATGGAACGCGCGCAGGAAAACGCATTTAAAATTGCAAACTGGCTAAAAGAAAATCCGCTTGTTAACCGCGTAATTTATCCTGGTTTTTCAGAGCATCCGGGACACAAAATAATGAAAAGGCAGGCAAGAGGATTCGGCGCAATGATTACATTCCAAGTAAAGTCGCAAAAACTCGCGCTTTCGATTCTGGAAAAAGTTTCGCTTATCCGTTATGCTGAAAGTCTTGGTGGCGTTGAAACTTTAATAACTTACCCTACAACCCAGACGCACGCTGATGTCCCTGAAGAACTTAGAATAAAAAACGGAATCACAAACGCAACATTGAGGCTTTCTGTTGGAATTGAAAACTGCGATGATCTTATAAAAGAATTTGAGCGGGTATTTTCACAGGCGCAAAAAGAGGAATAGAATTTTATGGAACGGAATCTTGACTTTGACACAATCGTAGACAGAAAAAATACAGACTGCTTAAAATACGATTTTGCAGTTCGGCGCGGACTTCCAGAAGATGTGCTTCCGCTTTGGGTTGCCGACATGGACTTTAAAACTTCAAGCTATGTAACCGATGAACTTAAAAAAGTCTGCGAGCATGGAATTTTTGGATATACAGAAACTCAAGGTGAATACTTTAACGCAGTTTCTAGCTGGATGAAAAATCAGCACAACTGGAAAGTTCAGGAAAAGTGGCTTATAAAAACTCCGGGCGTTGTGTTCGCACTTGCAATGACGGTAAAAGCCTTTACACAAAAAAATGATTCCGTTATTTTGCAACTGCCGGTTTACTATCCGTTTATGGAAGTAATCCGCGACAACGAAAGAAAAGTTGTAAGCAGCGATCTTGTTTTAGGCGACGACAATCGCTACCACATTGACTTTGCTGACTTTGAAAATAAAATTATTCAGAACAACGTAAAGCTGTTTTTTTTGTGTAGTCCGCATAATCCTGTGGGAAGAGTCTGGAACAAGGAAGAACTTTTGCACCTTGGGAAAATTTGTCTGCGTCACAAAGTCATTGTTGTAAGCGACGAAATTCATAACGACTTTATTTTTGAAGGGCAGCACAACGTGTTTGCTTCGTTAAATGAAGAGCTTGCAAATATAACTGTAACTTGTACTTCGCCAAGCAAAACCTTCAATCTTGCAGGAACGCTTATTTCAAATATTTTTATTTCAAATCCTGGGCTTAGAAAAAAATTTAAAAGACAAGTTGACGCTGCAGGAATAAGCCAGCTGAGCGTGTTCGGAATAAAAGCTTGCCAAGCAGCGTATCAAAACGGAATTGAATGGTTCACTTCTGTAAAAAAGTACATAAAGGCAAATATTGATTTTATTGAAGAGTTCACGCAGAAAAATCTTTCCAGCGTAAAAATGATTCACCACGAAGGAACTTATCTTGCTTGGCTTGACTTCCGTGGAACTGGACTTAATGCGCAGGAACTTGAAGACGTGATTATCAACAAAGCAAAACTTTGGCTTGACAGCGGAAAAATTTTCGGAACATCGGGAAACGGATTCCAGAGGATAAATGCCGCCTGCCCTCGAAAAACTCTTGAAGAAGCAATGCAAAGAATTCAAAAGGCACTTCAATAAATTTTGTTGAAAAAGTTAAACAGTGCTTTTATAATCTTTGCATGAAACATTTTAAATTATTTTCTTTATTCAAAGCCATTGTTTGCATTGCCGCCTTATGGGGGGGCTTTGTAGCTGCTCAGGTTTAGACGGAATTTTTTCAGATGACAAAGATGACAATAGCTCAAAAGAATCTTCATTTACAGGAAAATATACAGAACCAACAACAGGAACTGTCACTTTTTATGAAGGGTACGATGCGGCTTCTGTGGCATATTATGTTCCGCAGATTGAAAACGGATTTTATAAATGCGCAGTTTCTGAACCAAAACTTGCAGAGCTTCCGCCGGGAACTGCCCTTGAAATAACTTACAATGGAACAACAATTCATGCTCTTATAACTGACCTCTGCCCTTCTTCATTAAACAGCAACTGGACAAGCAAAAGTTCATATTTCTTTGACCTTGCAAAAGACGCATTCACAAAACTTGCGGATGAAAGCCTAGGGGTCATTGACGTTACATTCAAAACAACTCCATACCCAACAAAGTCAAATATTTTCTTTCAGGCAAAAGACGGAATCAATGAAAATTGGCTTGCCGGAAGATTTTACAATATGCGCTATCCGCTGCAAAAAGTTGAAATCAGCATTAACGGTTCTGCGTACAAACAGATGACACGACTCTCTTCGCAAAACAACTGGTACAAAGTTGACGGGCAAAACTTAATTTCTGGGAAAAAGAAATTCCGCCTAACAGACGTTTACGGACAAGTCATAGAAACAAACGAAATTTCTTATGTTGCGGCAATGGGAACATACAACTGCGGAAAAAATTTCGGGTATTAGGCTAGCATTGAAAATGGAAAAAAATATAAACATCTGTAAATAAAGTTATTCCTTTTGACGGTTAGCAATCTGCAGGTTCATTTTTTTTGCTTCCTGCAGACTTCTTAAATATTCAACAAGAAATACAATAGAAAAAACTGCAACAACTGCCAATTCCATTCCCACAAGCATTTTAATATTTCCGAATATGAACCAATCAAGTTTATAACCAACAACTAGAACTAAAATGTTTATAATCAAAAAATATAAAATCCGCAAGGCAATAAGTTTTCCTTTTGAAAACTCATCTTCCTTTAAAAACGGAATGTATAAAACAGAAGAAATAAAGGCAATCAAAAAAACTCCAAAGATGTATGACAAATGCAGCTCAACATCTGCGCCACAGCAAGCATAGCAGTATATTCCAGAGCAAAGAAAAATTCCTGTTGAAATAACACAAAACATATTTACAATTCTTGCAACTGAATTCATTTTTAACCTCCGCTTACATTCCAAGTTTTTCTTTTAGCAATGGAACATACATTCTTGAAATTATAACTTTGTAGCCGTTTTTCAAGACAGCTTCAAATCTTCCGCCGAACGCAGGAACAAGCTTTGCAATTTTATTTATGTTCAGGACAACAGCTTTGTTCACTCTAATAAAATCCTTGGAAAGAAGCTCTTCTTCCAGCTGATAAAGCTTGCTCTTTGACTCGTATACATTTTCTTTTGTGTACGCAAAAACATTGTTGTCCACGGATTCAAAATAAAAAATTTCCTTTGGTTCAATAACGACAATCTGCGAATCTTTAAAAATCGCAAGTTTGTCTTTTCCGCTTTTAAAAGAATTCAAAAGCCGGATTATTTCAGGACTCAAGTTTGAGCACTTTACAATTATTTCGTCCTCACTTCCTGAATCATTGTCTAAAATCGTAATTTTCATTTTCTGTATTCTACTGCTTTTGAAAAATTTTTTCTGCATACCAGGCATTTCGCTTGGCGTCTGTTTCACGTCCTGCCTTCCTGAAATTTTCCGCGGCGCAAACATAGTAATATGCAAGCGTTGTTTTCTTTTCATCTGAATCTTTGTCAAAATCCGCGCAAGATTTATAAAGCTCTGCAATGCGCTCAAAGTCAGCTCCAGCCACTGCGGATTTTTTAAATACACTTTCTGGAACTGAAGAAGCGACATTGGCACGGTTTAAAAGAACTTCCATTTCGTCATCACTTCCGGCGCAAAGAGAAACAGCTTTGTCCAGATAAACGAAAGACTGCTTTACAAGTTTCATTGCCGCAAACACATTTGAATTTCCACCGCGGATTGCAAGGCACGAACCATAGTACGCATTTGCAAGCGCAGAATTTTCGTTTTCATCCACAAGTTCTGAAAAAAGTTTTTCAGCTTTTTTATATTCCCCATGCTCAAAAAGACAAATTGCATATTCAAGTTTTTCAGAAAATGAAACAGGCTCATCTTTTGTTTCATCAAGCGGAATTATTTTTTGCTCCTGAAATTCCTTGTAGCGTTTCTTGACTGCATTTTCAAATGTTGTGTCTTGCAAAGAAGATTCATCTTTCATTTTTACTTCAACTGGAAAAAGTGTTCTGGAAGAAAGCTGCTGGCTCTGCGGAATTTTCAAAGAATATCCGTCTAGCAAATCATAAATTTTTTCATCAGAATCTGAAGGCAAAAACCCGCCTTTGTCCCACTCAGAAAATCCTCCAGCAACAACATAGTGCCAAGTAATTTTTGAAGTATAAAATTTCTGAAGTTCTTTTTGTGCAAGCGGAATTCTTACAAAAACTTCTTTGCCGTTACTTATAAAATAGTTTTCAGTTTCGCAGATAAAGTCGCGCCTTGAATTATAGACAGTTCCATTTTCCTTGTTTACCCATACTGCAAAATTCCATGGATGAAAAATATCAAACTTTACATTTTCTGCATCTGCAAACAAAGGTTCTGTTGAACCGCCGCTCATATTTTCTGCGCCAATGTAAACCATAATGTTTCGCACATCTGGAATTCCGCACTTAAACTCAAGGTCAAGCTGCCAGTATTCCGGATGCTGCTGCCAAACAGCTTCATAAACAGGCTTGTGCACAGTGTAGCGAATCAAGTCCAGCGAGCCTTTTTCAAACTGCTCATAATGCGGATAATTTAATTTTCCGCTTCCGTTGTCATCACAAACTTCATCAAAAAAATCCGCAACAATTTTTCCGCCGTTAAGCCAAGGAGAATTTTTCAGCTTCAGCGATTTTACCATAAAATTTTGAACAGAATCTTCATTTATAAAAAACAATGAAATGCCGGCGAAACACATAAAAGCACACAAAAAAGTCATAAAGTAATAAACAAGTTTTTTCATTTAAATCTCCAATTTAATAAGCTGATGTTTAATGCGCAAAAAATTTCAAAATTATTTCGATTGAATTAATTGTAAAAGTTTGGGACATAATCGCACCGAACGTAAAGGCCGCAAACCTGAACAAATTTTCAGGCTCAAAGAATTTTTGAATTCCTTTTGCAAATTTTGTTTTTGGCTCAGGGGAACAGCAGGCTTTATTAAATCTAAATTGATAAGAAATTGCTTTTTCAGGACAAACTGCAATGCATTCTCCGCATTTTGCACAAGTAATTTCCGGCGAAGCTTTTTTCTGCTGAATTGTTGCAACATCGATTGCTCCAAACGGACAGACCTGCGCACATTTCATGCAGCCTTTGCATTTTGCACTGTCAATGCGCATTTTAAACGGACTTAATTTGTCGGTCAAAGAAGCAAATGCGCCAAACGGACAAAGCAAACTGCACTGTGTTCTGCGCTTAGTCAAAATCGGAAGCACAACAACAAGTCCCAAAAAAAGTCCTATAAAAATAATGCCAGCAATAAGTCCAGGAATTGTCGTCATAGGAAAAAATTCCGTTACAATTTTATATGGGCAGAACCAGTCGCAATAAAGAGCCGACATAGTTCCAAAGCAGGCAAGAGCTAAAAAGAACAAAAAGCCAAACTGAAACTCTCGGATTTCCTTGTTATGCGCCAAAAGATTAATCCGCCTTTTTTTTGCGACGTGAGAAAAACCTTCATCCCAGCCGCCGTAAAAACAAACCCAGGCACACCAGCCGCGTCCAAGAACAAGCGTAAACACAAGCCAGATTGCAAGCATACTCGCAATTGAAGCAAAATGCCCTGAAACTCTTGCCGGAAAAATTACAGTTTGCGTTGCAAGATAAGACAAAAGTCCCTGCGGAATTACAATGTGGCAAAACGGAAGCTCGCAGGTTGCAAGAGCCTCGTTGGTAATTGCCATGCTTCCCCTTTCTGCAAAAAGATTCGCAATAAATCCAATGCAAAAAAACACCGCGTAAGTTGTCAAAAAAATTCTGCGGTATACAGTTCCGCTTCCTTTCTTTTTATTTTCTGCGAATGTCATTCCTCCGTAAAGAAACATAAGAAACAAACCGTAAAAAATAGATACTGCGGAAAATCCATTGTTGGCAATGACAAAAAATAAAATTACAATCGACATCAAGCCGCAAAGAATAACTGGAACAATCATTTTACCCTCTGTAAAAAAAACTAAAAAAACAGTTTTATCAAGCCTTCAAAAATAAGGAAATAAAATCCGATTAAAAGTTGCGCAATCCGTGAAATTCTTTTCATCACAGGAAATATTTTCTGAACAAACGGAATTCCAAGAAGCGGAAGAAAAAACGGAAGTGTCCCAGTATAAAAGAAAACAAGATAAAAAATTCCTTTCATGCCGGTCAAAAAGACAGAACGGGCAATGGCAGTCCACAAAGGAGCGCAAATATGAAGCCCTACTGCAAGCCCCGCAAAAACCGCAGTTACATAATCGTTTCCCAGTTTTTTTAAGCCAGCACATTTGCAGCCATCTTTTTTCCAGGGAAACTTTGCGCCGAATGAATTTAAAAGCAACGCGGTCCCACAAAAAATGTAAGCGCATACAGAAAGACGCCTTGCAAAATACGGATCAAAAAATTCACTTGCAAGAAGACCTGCCACACTTAAAGCAACTCCAAGAACAAAATACATCGCAAGCCTTGAAGCCAAAAATAATCCAATCAATCCCGTATTCCGCCTGCAAGAAATTTTTTCTGTCCCGAATAAAAACGGAATCAGCACAGGACCGCAGTACATTACGCAGTAAGTTCCTGTTGAAAGCCCCAAAAGCACAGCCTCTAAAATCATTTTCAACCTCCAGCTTTTTGCAGAACTTTACAGGCTAACAAAAAAATAAAAAAGATGATTTTAAGCGACTTGCAAAAACAAGAATGTAAGCTGCAAAATTTGAAAGGTGAAAATGAAAAATAAAAGTGGAATATAATTCAAAACAAATTATTGAAAAATTATAAAACTACAATCAATCAAGATTTTAGCCACAAATTTGACATTTTAGCTAAATAATATTATTCTATTAAAGGTCTTGAAAAAATCAATTTTTGCTTTAGTTTTTACCGGAGGTTTTATGATTTCAATATCAGTTGGTATCGCAAAAAACAAATTACCATATTACCTTCACCTTGTTGAAGAAAAAGGCGAAAGCATCCAAGTTACAAGGCACGGAAAAACTGTAGCCGTTATCAACAATCAAGAAACTTCCAATGCCTTAGACAAGAAACAACTGTTTATGACTTCATTAAAAAACTGGCGAAAAAAATTCTATTCTGAAAAACTTTCTGAACCTCAAATTACAAATGAAGAAATTGATTCAATCTTTGCAAGAAAAAAAGATACAGATCCGTTCATAAGACATCCAGAAGATTTTGAATAACTTTGAGGCAAGCATGAAACCGATATATCTGTTGGACACGAATATAATTTCAGAACCTTCAAAACCCATGCCGAACAAAAATGTTGTAAATAAAATTTTAGCAAACATTGAACATTCGTGCATTTCTTCAGTTGTCTGGGCAGAAATATTGTCTGGCATAAAATCACTTCCAGAAGGCAAAAGAAAGGATTATCTTTTTGATTATGCCATAAATCAAATCCGGAAATTTTTTGCTATTCTTCCTTTTGATGATTTTGCCGCCAGCGTTTATTCAGATATGTTTTCCAGACTAAAACAAAAAGGAAAACTGCCAACAAAAATGGATTTACTGATTGCTTCAACTGCCATATCCAACAACCTGATTTTAGTAACAAGGAACACAAGAGATTTTAAAGACATAAAGCAAGTTTCAAATCTGATAATTGAAAACTGGTTTGAAGAATAAAAAAATCCGCCCATGCCTCACAAAAGCATGAAGCATAAACAGATTAAAAAAAACTGACATTGAAATTTTCATCGCCAACAAAGACCAATGCCACCTATTTCTTTTTCGACACACTGAATATGTAGCTCTTAGCGCAATCCGCTTTGCGTCTTGCTTACCGAGTTTTCCCTG
>NZ_DBKJ01000093.1:0-20335 GCF_002297325.1 Treponema sp. UBA753
TACGGCTGGAATTTTGACTACACGCCTTATGACAAAAAACGCGGAGTTCAAGAATACTGGGAATTTTCCGAAGTAAGAAAATTTGATTCTTCTATAAATCGCCTTGAATATCACAATCCACTTCCTAAGGACGGAAAACTCTTAAGCTGGGTTTACTGTAACAGAACTTCAGCCCAGCAGCTCGAATACAAAAGATGGACTTCTATAATTCATCCAAAAGTAAAAGGCTCTGGCTCAGCCTCTGTTCAAGACGGATTTGAAGGAATAAAGCAGGCGTGCAGCAATGCGGCAAAAAATGCAGTAAGAGAATATTGGCGCACAATGGAAAAAAACAAACCCAAGGAAATTTCTGGAACTTTGCTTTTAATCTGCGACCCAAGAATTTTCATAAAAAACGGACGCTATGAAGTTGACCTTGATTTTTTCTTGGAAACTGATAGAATAGTTCCGTATACTTACTATTGACGCTACTTGAAAGGAGGTATCGCATGAAAAAGATATTTATATTGGCAACAGCAATTATGCTTGCAGCAGGAACAGTTTTTGCACAGCAGGAAGAATCATTAGAAACTAAGATGGCTTTAGATCCACTGGAAGCTGCAAACAGCTATGCGGACACAAAGACAAAAGTTCTTCCTATAGAAGACAAATATTCTAGCTTGCATCCAAAAGCTAAGAGCGTAACTCTTCAGCTTGAATTTACACCGCTCACTGGCGAAGTTATTTTCACTTATACTTGCATGCAGTCTAGCTTTGATTTAGGCGAAGCAATGAATGTTGCAATTGCAGTTTACGAAGATTTCGCCGCAGAAAATCAGTTTAAGCACTATACTTACGCACAGAAAGACAGAAAAAAATATTTTAAAGATGACAAGGGCGTAAGAATGGCAACGTACACTTCAAAAGTTATCTTTACAAAATAATTTTTTAAACAGTTATTTTCACTTGCCTGTTAGGTGATTTTCATTTTGCTCCGGTTTGCAGTACAGGTTTTGCAGCCGGAATTTTTTGGTGCATATAAAATTGGCAGACTTAAAAACTTTAATTAAAAATCTTCATCCGCTTGAAACAAAAGTTCTTCTTCATTACAGCTTAAAAGACGAGCTTACTTCAACAAGGCTTCAGACTGAATTAGGATACAAGGAAGGTCATGCGAACCAGGCGTTCAGCTGGCTTGCCGGAAAAAAACTTTTGGCAGAAACTTCCCGAACTCCGCACACATATTTTGAGCTTACAGATTTTGGCCGCAAGATTTTTAAAGACGGTTTTGCAGAAGAAAGAATTGTTTCCTATCTAAAGGAAAACGGTCCAAAACGTCTGCCAGAAATTGCAGCTGCTCTTGGAATTGAAAACAAAGATGTTGGCTCGGCATTCGGTTCGCTTAGCAAAGACAATGTTCTTGCCATGAACGCAGAAAAAAAAGCCGAATACACAGGAGAGCCGCTTCCTGAAAGATTCGCTGTAGCAAAATCGCTTATAAAAAAAGCTTCCGAAGCTGAAAACTGCCAGCTTGATGCCGCAAATCTTACAAAGTCCGAAATTGAAATAATGGGCGGACTTACAAAGAAACGCGGAATTTCAGAAACACCATTTAAAACTATTGAGCGCGAAACTGTAATTTATAAACTTACAGAAGCATTCAAAGGCGTGGCTGATGCTCTTAGAAATTCAGGAATCACCGGAAATGAAATTGGAGAAATAACTCCGTCAATGCTTGCTTCAGGTGAATGGAAAAAAGGAACTTTCCGCGGATACAATATTTCAATTCCGCCGGCACGCATAATTCCAGGCCGCACAAATCCTTACGTTCAATTTTTAGAATCAGTAAAAGACAAGCTTTGTTCTCTCGGATTTCAAGAATTTGACGGTCCGCTTGTAGAAACTGAATTCTGGAACGGAGACGCTTTATTTATGCCTCAGTTCCATGCGGCTCGCGACATTCACGATGTTTACAGATTGAAATATCCGACGCACGCAAAATCAATTGAAGAGCCGTACCTTTCAAATGTTGCGGCAGTCCACAGAAACGGCGGAAATACCGGAAGCCGTGGCTGGAACTACAACTTTGACAACGAATTTACACGCCGCCTGATTATGAGAAGCCAGGGAACAGTTCTTTCTGCGCACCAGCTTCATAAGGCGGAAATTCCTGGAAAATACTTTGGAATCGCAAGATGTTTCCGCTATGATAAAGTTGACGCAACTCATTTGAGCGACTTTTACCAGACAGAAGGAATTGTTCTTGGAGAAGAAGTAAATTTAAAGACTCTTCTTGGATTCCTTGAAATGTTCGCAGTGGAAATTGCAGGCGCAACAGATGTAAAATATGTGCCGGGCTATTTTCCGTTCACAGAACCTTCAATTGAAGTCCACATAAAGCATCCTAAGCTTGGCTGGTTTGAACTTGGCGGTTCTGGAATTTTCAGACCGGAAGTTACAAAGGCAATGGGCGTTGATGTTCCTGTTCTTGCTTGGGGAATCGGAATTGACCGAATGGCTTTGATGGCTTTGGGTCTTAACGATTTGCGCGAGCTTTTCTGCGAAGACATAGAAAAAGTAAGACTTAGAAAAGCAAAGTTTTAGTTTTAATAAATGCAAAGTAATCCTTCAGGCAAAACTGAAGGATTTTTTATTATATAGCCTAAGGAACTAGCAAGTAGGTAAAAAAATAAATCAAAAAGAGCATTTTTTACAGGTAAACAGTCTATTTACCCTAGGTAAACAATATATTTACCTGTGGTAAATAGACTATTTTCCTAAGGTAAATAAGCTATTTGCCAATGGAAAATAACGTATTTACTCAAGGAAAATTTTTTTTATTTAGCCCAAATTTTTCTAAAACTCGAAACTTGGGCTATTTCGCTTCTTAGTTTTCCTCGTAATCAAGATTCTCTTCTGGAACTTCTTCGGCTGGCAAATCAGCCTCTTCGTATTCGCCGCCATCATAATCATCATCAGCAGGAAGAACAACCATCTGGGATTGTACTGCGCTCTGAATTTCTTCTTCTGTTATTGCATCAACCAAATCCTTTGCCTGCGCTCTTGTAAAGTACAAAAGATTTCCGCCGTATTCAATTTGAGTGTCGCCTTTTCTTTGGTTTGACTTTGTAGAAGGAATTTTTATGCAGAAATACGGAGACTTTCCAACAAAAACGTATCCCATGGAAATTTTTGGATCGGCATAAGAAGAATACTGAAAAGGTCCCCACTCAATTTTCGCGCGGGCATATTCATAAGTCGCCTTGTATTTTTTCTGACTGCGGTCAAGTTTTTTTTCTTCAAAATCCTTTAAATATGCATTGTAAGAAGTGATAACGGCCTTGCGAGCATCCTTGTCTAAAAGAAGGCGTTCCTTGTTCGGCATATTTTTATAAACAATTCCGGCGGTTCCGTTCTTTGGAAAAAGCATAACAGAAAAATCTTTTGCCTCAAGTTCATTAACAAGAATTTTTCTTAGTCTGAAAGTTCCAGAACCAAGTTCAACAGGATCAAATTTTCCAAGTTTTACAGTTTCGATTTCCTGCTTTACTTTTGGAGTTCTTGCGGCAAATGACAACGCGGCCATTGTTCCAACCATTATAAACAAAATTTTCTTTTTCATATTTTCCTCTATAAATAAATATTAATTAAGTTCTTCCATTCCGTTCAGAAGATTCTTTAAAGCACAAAGTTCGTCTTTTGTGAAAGTCACGCCTTTTCCCATTTTAACATGCTCGGAATCCCAAGAACGTATATCATATTTTGCAGGACGCCCGCCCCAAGACACAAAATTCAACTCAAGATTCCAGCCAGATTTTGATGTAGAAAGAACACCAATGTTTTTCTGTATATCCGGCGGAGTAAAACTTTCAGACATTGCCATAAAATCCTCCGATAAAGTATGTGCCGCACTTTTTATAGAAACAACCGCTCGCAATCCAAAAAGTTACAGGCGTTTTTATTCTCTTATATTAATGCCGTTTGCCTTTTTTGTCATCAGTAAATTCTGCTCTAAAACAAAACGTATTACGTCTTTTGCGCAGTCTGTTTATTGCCGAAATACAATTAGTATTATATATTGATAGTAAGCAAAATCGCTTTTATGAAAACTGAAATTCAAAAGGCAAACAAAGCTTTTCGTTTTTTTACTTTATGGAGGAAAAATGATTAAAAGTAAACTTGTATTGGCAGCATTTGCAGCCATGTCGCTTGCGCTGATCTCATGCGGTTCATCGCCAAAAGAAGAGCCAGAGATTCAAGAAGAGAATGTTTCTGAAGCCCCAGCAGAAGAATCTCAAGACCAAGAGCAGATTTCAGAAGACAATTCAGAATCAAACGAAGCAACACTCAGCAAAATTGAGTCTTCAAGGCAAGACGCAATAAATGCCGGCGCGCAAGACGCAGCTCCAGACGCATTTAACGCAGCAGAAGAAGAATACAATTCTGTAAAAGCCGCAATGGAACAAGGAGAAGATGTTTCTGCAAGACTAAAAGATCTTCTTGCACGCTATCAGGCTTTAAAGGCTTATGCAGACGCAGTTGCAAAGAAAGCAAAGATTGATGAAAACGGATTTGCCTCTTATGCGCAGAATGTATACAACGACGGCTCTTCTATTATCAGCGAGCTTGCATCTTCAAAAGACTACGGAAGCGACTGGAACAAAAAAGCAGTTTCCGCAGATGCAAAAATGACTTTTGTTCTTAAAGCAGCTTACAAATCGCTTGCACAGGCTGAACGCACAGAAGCTTTTAAAGCAAAGAAAAATGCAGACAGCATAAAATGCTCTGTTTCAAGAAAAGCTGACTACGACAAATTTGTTGCAAACTTCAAGTCTGGCGATCAAAATTACGTTACAGGAAATCCAGAAGGCGCGCTTGCAAACTACACAAAGGCAAAAGAAGGTTTCGCATCTCTTTACACACAAGTTTCCGAAGCAAGGGCACAGGCTCAGGCGGCAATCGAAGAAGCAAAGAAACGTGTTGCGGAAAGCGAAACAAATGCTCAGTGGGCAGATAAGGAAAAACCTCTTGGAGACGAGCCGGTAGAAGGAATCGAGGAAGCAGACACACAGCTTCTTGAAGCAGATGATTTTACAAAGGCAGAAAACTCAGAAGTTGAAATCGAAGAAACTATCGAAGAATCTGCACAGGAGGCTGAATAATGAAAAAATTAGTTGCTTGCACAATCGCAGCTGTTCTGGGACTTTCAGTTTTTGCAGCCAGCTATACAAACAACACTTACCAGAAACTTGCAAAAGAATACACACAGAAAGCAGAAAGAGCTTTGGATGCAGGAGAATATGTTCTTGCTGAAGAATACGCTGCAAAAGCAAAAGAAAACGCAGAGCTTTCTGACACTTACATAAGCCACATGCTTTCAAAGGAAAGTGCAGAAAAAGACCTTAATCTTGCAAGAAACAGGCTCGCATATGTTGAAAGCATCAACGGAAAAGAAAATTTCCCGATTGCTTATGACTCAGCATCAAAATCTCTTGCACAGGCAGAAGACGCATTTGCAAAAGAAGAATGGGACGCAGCTTCAAGCTATTCAAAGCAGGTTCTTGACGCTTTAGCAGAAATAAAAGAAGTTACACCGCTTCCAAAATATTATGTTGTAAAACCTTGGGAGTCAGACAAAGACTGCTTCTGGAATATTTCTGGAAGACCTTATGTTTACAACAACCCTTACTTGTGGGAAAACCTTTACGAAGCGAACAAGAATTCCCTTCCAGACCCAAAGAACCCAAATTTGATTCGTCCGGGAATGAAAATGGAAATTCCTTCAATTTCTGGAGAATACCGCGACGGAGTTTACAGCCCGGACAAAGACTACGAGCCTTTCCAGAAGCGCTAAAAATTCCTAGCTAAATACAGGGCAGCTGCTGAAGCCATCAAAGCATGGCAATATTCGGGGCTGCCCATTTTTTTTATAACTTCAGACTTTTGAATTTCCATGTAGTTTACATATTCATCAGAATCCAAATCCTGCCTGCCGGAAAACTCCAAGCCTTCAGCAAGAAAAATATGCACGTGGTTTGCAAACAAAGCTGGATTAGGATTCATCGAGCCAAGGAAAGTCATTTTTTTTGCAGTTGCACCGGTTTCTTCCAAAAGTTCGCGTTTTGCAGCTTCAAGCGGAACTTCGCCCTTGTCTATTACGCCGCCTGGAAATTCAACGCTCAAAGACTTTTCTCCGTGCCGCCATTGCCTTACCATAAGAAAATTTTCCCCGTCATCTGGAATTACAATCACCCAGTCAGGTGCCTCATTCACAATGTAAACTCCTTCTGTTCCATCGGGGCTTGCGCTAGTCCGTTCAGTAACAGTAAAAACGGGAGTTTTAAAAACTTCCTTGCGAGATTTTTCGTGCCATATAAGTTTTTTATCGTCCATGCGTTTTATACTAAAATTATTCTGAAACTTTAGCAAGAAAGATGTCATTATAAAAAATTGCAAATTTCAAAAAACGGATTTATAATTTAATTATCAAAAAATAACATTTAAAACAGGAGGCGCATTATGGCAATCATCGCAATTTCAAGACAGGTGGCAGCTCTTGGAGACGAAATAGCTGCGGCGGCAGCAAAAAAACTTGGCTACACATTTATAACTCGCAAGCAGATAGAAAACCGCATTGTAGAACTGGGATTTCCAAAGGAAAAGCTTCAAAAATATGATGAAATAAAACCGGGATTTTTCGCAAGCCTCGCAAAAGGACGCGATGAATACTTGAACTATTTGCAGTATGCGGTTCTGGAAGCGGCAAGCAAAGGAAACTGCATTTTAATAGGACGCGGTTCATTTGTAATACTTGAAGACGTTCCAAACTTGATTTCACTGCGGTTCGTGGCAAAAGAATCTGTAAGAGCCAAGCGCCTTGAAAAAGAATTCAACTGGACAGAAAAGCAGGCAATGGCAAGAATAAATGAAAGCGCGGCAAACAGAAAAGGATTCCACAAAAGCTTCTTTAATGTAGACAATGAAGACGCAAGCCACTATATGCTCACAATAAACACAGGAATTCTTGAACCTGAAGAAGTCGTAAAGCAGATTGTAAACTTTGTAAAATATTTTTCAGATCCGGAAAAAGAAGCTCTAGGCAAAAAACGCATTGAAAACATGCTCAAAGCTCAAGACCTGACAAACAAGCTTCTCTTTGAATACAAGCTGAATATAAATTTCCTGCGCGCAGTTATTGATGACGAGGGAACCTCTATAACATTGCAAGGCGTGGCAGATTCTCAGGCTGTGGTAGACAGAGCTGTTACTCTTGCCGCAAAGATTCTCCCAAGCTGTACAATAAAGTCAGCAGTAAACATTGTTCAGGACTTTAAAGGCTGCTAGGTAAAAACAGTTTACGAGAAAGAAGAGCCTTTCGCTGCTTTGGCGAAAGGCTCTTCTTTTTTGTGTTTTTATTCAACAGTAACAGACTTTGCAAGGTTGCGCGGTTTGTCTGGGTCGTTTCCCCTGTGGACTGCGCAATAGTAAGCAAAAAGCTGCGCCGGAATTATTGCAAGCATCGGTTCAAAGAAACTTTCCGTAGAAGGAATTTTTACAATCTCATCTGCGGAAGAATCAAACGCCCCGGAATCATCCTGCGTAATAACAAAAGTAGAAGCTCCGCGGCTCTTAACTTCAATAATATTGCTTGCAAGCTTTTCGTAAAGCTCAGGAACCGTGGCTGTCGCAACAACAAGAGTATCCGTGTCTATAAGCGCAATCGGTCCGTGCTTAAGCTCACCTGCCGCAAAAGCCTCGCTGTGCATATAGCTTACTTCCTTAAGCTTAAGAGCGCACTCAAGACTTGTCGCGCTGTCGTACTGGCGGCCAATAAAGAACACCTTCTGTTTATTGTAGTTCTTGGAAACAAATCTCTGGATAGAAGCCTTGTCTTCAAGAATCTGCTGAACTTTCTCCGGAATAGAATTCAGTTCGCAAAGATATTTTTTATAATCAGAAGCGTAAATTGTTCCCTTTATAAAGGCAGCTTTCAAGGCAAGCATAGAAAGGCACATAAGCTGAGTTGTGTACGCCTTAGTAGAAGCGACCGCAATTTCAGGACCTGCCCAAGTATAGACAACGTCGTCAGCTTCGCGGCTTACAGTTGAACCCACACAGTTTGTAATCGCCGTAACGTGAACACCATTTTGCTTGGCAAGGCGCAATGCAGCCAAAGTGTCGGCAGTTTCCCCGGACTGGCTTATTACAATAAAAATATCATCCTTGCACAAAATAGGATTTCTATAGCGGAATTCGCTTGCAACATCAACTACAACAGGAACGCGTGCAAGCTGCTCAAAAACATACTTTGCCACAACTCCGGCATGATATGCAGTTCCGCAGGCGACAATCACAATGCGCTTAGCTTCCTTCCATTTTTCATCAAAGCAAAGCTCATCGAATTTTATGTCAACAGGAACTCCGCCTTCAAAAACAAGACGCGGTCTCATTGTGTCTGTAAGAACTTTTGGCTGCTCGTGGATTTCTTTAAGCATAAAATGCTCATATCCGCCTTTTTCCGCGGAAGAAATATCCCAGTCAACATGGAACGGCTGCTTTATTATGCGGTTTCCGTCTTCATCAAAAAGATCAACGTGGTCTTTGTAAAGCACAGCAATTTCTTTTTGGTCAAGGAAGTAGACATCGCGGGTGTACTCAAGAACAGCAGGAACATCGCTTGCAATAAAGTTTTCACCTTTGCCAAGGCCTACAATGAGCGGGCATTCCTTTCTTGCGGCAATGATTCTGTCCGGAAAGTCCTTGCACAAAACTCCAAGAGCATAGCTGCCTTCCAAGCGGTTTACAGCCGCCTTTACAGCTTCAAAAATATCAAGAGAATCTTCATAGTAATAGTTTATAAGATGAGCAATGACTTCTGTGTCTGTGTCACTCTTAAAAACAACGCCTTCGCTCTGAAGCCACGCCTTGAGCTTTGCAAAGTTCTCGATAATCCCGTTGTGAACAACAGCGATTGTTCCGCTTTCGTTAAGATGCGGATGGGCGTTTATGTCGCTAGGCTCGCCGTGGGTCGCCCATCTTGTATGCCCGATTCCAAGAGAACCTTCGATAGTTTCCTTCGCGATTTTTTCTTCAAGAGCTTTAAGCGCGCCTTTTACCTTGCGCACCAAAATGTCCTGGCCGTTAAACACTGCGATTCCCGCGCTGTCATATCCGCGGTACTCAAGTTTTTTAAGCGCATTCACCAAAACCGGTGTAGCATTTTTATTGCCGATATATCCTACAATTCCACACATGGCATTATTCTAGCGATTTTTCTGCCTTTTGAACAGAACACACTTCATAAAAACAAAATAAAATCTAACAATAACAAATAAATTCAGGAAAATTTTATTTTTGTCTGGAATATTTGATTTTCTTCTGGAATTTGTTAAAAAACTTAAGGAATATTGTATTTTCCACCTGGAATTCGTCAAAAAACTCAAGAATATGGAATTTTCCTGAAGAATATGCATAAAAACTCTGGAATATCTTCTATTCTTCAATATTTATACAAAACCTTCAGGAATATACAATATTCTTGAAAAATATCATTCATTCCTGCATATTTATGCAAATTTAACATTCCATCGAAAGTTCCACTAGGAAAAAAAACGCGCAATGCACTATAATGACACAAGGTTTTGTTCAAATGAAAAGTCTTTTGGGATTCGCCGCAGTTTTAATATCTTCCGCAGGAATTTTTGCCGCCACATTGACGGATGCGCAGGACAGGCTTGCTGCCATTGAAGAATTTAAAAGCGGAATCCTAAGCTCAAGCCCGAACGGATTTTTTTCTGACGAGGAAATGGATGCTCTTAACCTTCTTTATCAGGTTCTTGAAGAAGATGAATACACCGTAAATTCGCTTAACGGCGAAATGGAATTTTCCATAGGAGAATACAGCCTTGTAGAAACGAAATGGCCCACAGAAATCCAATGGCTTTTCTTAGACGGAAAAATAAGCTACGAGCGCAGCGTGGACATCATGTATTCTGATGCAATGGAAAAAAAATACGTTCCAGAGCCTGAAATGACTGAATACCAGCGGCGCGACTATGAATATTACATAAACGACTACGAAAACAGAATCCGTTCCGGGGAAAAATTCTTCTATGCGGAACTTACATTTAAACTTACGCACTGGCAGGGAGCAAGCGAATACAGATTTGAGCCGGTCGCTTTAAAAATCTACAAGAATTCAAAACGCCCGCGAGCAATAATTACAATCGATGAAGCTCAAAACAAGGACTTTTTTACATTTGCGGAAGAAAAGGAATTCAGAACAGAAAAGCAGATTGAAAAAAACAACGCGCGCATAAAAAAACTTCTTAAGGATGAAAGCAAAAATTCTTCCACGGAAAAAGCAAAGAAAAAAGACATAATATTCACCGAACAAAAAGGAAGGCGGACATTTTACGTAAGCGCGGAAACTTCCACAGACAACATCGATTTTTCAAGCACGGACTTTACTTCGTACAAGCTCGACAATATGTACGGAACTCTTACGCTCGGCCTTGGAAAATTTATCTTTGCAGGAATTTCAGCCGGAATAGACTTGACTTCGCTCAACGATGATGTTCCTGTCTATTCTTTCGGCGGAATTCTTGGAATAAACTTAAACCTTGGAACTCACCTGCGGCCTTACGGTCAGACTTCCATTTACGCGCGCACAGATGACCACGTTGTTTTTAAAACCGGAGCCGGCATAGACTTTAAACTTGGAAAATTCATGCTGAATCTTGAGTATAATTACAACTGGAGCAACAATGTAAACACTTCTGTAAAAGACGAGGAAACAGAAAAGTTCGGTTCATACACAGCAGGAATTGGACTTACTTGGTAAAGTTTCCATTGTGAAGGCACAAGTCGTTTATCGGGCATTCCGCGCATTTAGGATTCCGCGCCGTGCAAATATAACGTCCGTGCAATATAAGCCAGTGATGGGCGTGCATCATAAATTCAGCTGGAATGCGCTCAAGCAAGGAGCGTTCAACTTCAAGTGGAGTTGAGCCTTTGGCAAGTCCAATCTTGGGGCAGATTCTAAGAAGATGTGTGTCCACAGGCATTGTGGGCTTGTTGTAGACAACATTTAGAATAACATTCGCAGTTTTTCTTCCAACGCCCGGCAAAGATTCCAAGTCTTCCCTGTTGTCTGGAATTTGCGAATTGAATTTTTCTACAAGCATTTTGCTCAAGCCCACAACATGTTTTGCCTTGTTCTTGTAAAGCCCGATTGACTTTATAAAGCCCCTTATTTTTTCTTCACCAAGAGCAAGCATAAGTTCCGGCGTATAGGCAACTTTATAAAGCGGTTCGGTTGCTTTGTTCACGGCTTTGTCTGTAGTCTGCGCAGAAAGAACAACGCTAACCAAAAGGCAAAAAGCATTAGGAGCAACAAGCTCAGTTTCTGGAGACGGATTCAGTTTTTGAAACCGCAGAAAGACCTGTGAAATCTGCTGCGGAGTTAAAAGTTTCAAGCTAGAACTCTTTCTTTAGGAGAGCGGCTTTGTCTGTCTGTTCCCACGGAAACTCTGAATTTCCAAAGTGACCGTAAGAAGCTGTCTTGGAATAAATAGGACGCTTAAGGTTGAGTGTCTTTGTTATTCCGGCCGGAGTGCAGTCAAACACTTTTTTTACAGCGTCCGCAATCTGAAAGTCAGGAACAATTCCAGTTCCAAAAGTTTCAACCAAAACAGAAACAGGGAACGGAACTCCAATTGCATAAGCAAGCTGAACTTCGCAACGTTCCGCCAAACCAGCGGCAACAATGTTCTTGGCAATGTAGCGCGCCATGTATGCTCCAGAGCGGTCAACCTTGCTAGGGTCTTTTCCACTGAAAGCTCCGCCTCCGTGTCGTCCCATTCCGCCGTAAGTGTCAACAATTATTTTTCTGCCTGTAAGTCCAGTGTCTCCAACAGGACCGCCGATTACAAACTGGCCTGTAGGATTTATAAAATACTTTGTTTTGGAATCCAAAAGCCCTGCTGGCTCAAGAACTGGCTTTATTATTTTTTCCGTTACCGTAGATTTTATTTCATCATAGCTGATTCCCGCATCGTGCTGCTGACTTATAACAACAGTATCGATTCTTACAGGACGATGGCCTTCATATTCAATTGTAACCTGGCTCTTTGAATCCGGGCGCATCCATTTGACTTCGCCGCTTTTTCTTAGCTCTGCGGATTTTCTCATAAGCTTATGGGCAAACATAATCGGAGCAGGCATAAGTTCCGCTGTTTCCTTGCAGGCAAAACCGAACATCATTCCCTGATCTCCTGCGCCCTGCTGTCCTTTGTATTCATCAAGGCCTTTTCCTACAACTCCCTGATTTATATCCGATGACTGGGAATGAATCATATTAAGAACAGCCATGGAATTGCAGTCCAAGCCATAGTCCGGATTTGTGTAGCCAATTCTTTGAACAACATCATGCGCAACTTTCTGAACATCAACCTGGGCATTTGTAGAAAGCTCGCCACCTACAAGAATAAGAGCCTGGGAAGCAAAAGTTTCGCAAGCAACATGGCTTTCTGGATCCTGACGTAGACATTCATCAAGAATACCATCTGAAATCTGGTCGCAAACTTTATCCGGGTGTCCTTCCCCCACGGATTCCGAAGTAAATAAATAGTGATTTTTTGATAAGACAGCGCTCATTTTTAGAGCCTCCTGTTTAGCAAGTTTCAGTTCCACAAGAAAACTGTTCCGCCTGCAATTTGGATAAATCAGCGGATAATTTGTTCACAACAATATAATCAAAAGCAAAAAAACAAGCAAGTAATTCTTTTGCGCTTTAAACTTCTAAATGCTATCAGCGCAATTACTACAGCAATAAAGTGCCAATTAGTACGCTAATGTTGTTTTTTTTATATCTTGAATTTCGAGTGTTGGAAAAATTTATAATATTGATTTTTTAACTATGAGAAATACTATCAAAACAGACCTGAAAAAAAACCTGCTTTATAATAAAGCAGGTTATAAAACAAAGACATTTTCTTTTGATTGTTAGCAATCTAGCCGACTGGCGGTAAATGTCAAACCCTTATGGAACTGATAAGGCACTGCTTGTCGGCACAACACCTTACTTCACCGCTCATGCAAACACACTTGTTGTCTACACTTCTAATATAGCAATAAAGTAATCAAAAATCAACAAAAAAATCATGCCACACTATTTTATTCCTTTATAATTTTTCCATCTTTTATGTATATTAAATTTCCATTGATATAGTTTCCAACAAACTCTTTATTATCAAGAATAATCATATTATAATAAAGTCCATTCTTCACAGCTGTATATGTCAAATTATTATTGTAAAACTTTAAGTCAATTATGAAATCATAAATCTCCGTTTGAAAATCACCTATATGTAAAATTGCATCTTTAAAATATTCAGTTGATGTTATATATGCAAAGGAAGCTCCATCTTCTGAAAAAGCAATATCATTTATAGATTCATAAGGTCCGTATTGATTTTGATTACAAATAAAATAATATTGACCACTTTTCTTTATTACATAAGCTATTTTTTTCCATTTGGTGAAAAAGTTATCTGATAACAATATTCATAAGGACCGGCTTTCTCATTTCCAACGCTTAAATAAAATTTTGCATCCGGAGATGAATCATGTGAATAAGAAAAAGCAATTATATTTTTATCTGGAGAACTTGCAACATCTCCCACTTGAGCAAACGGACCATATTTTTTGCTCCCGAAATAAATATAATAAATATAATTTCCCTCTTGACTTGTGCAAACACTGTAAAGAAGTTTGTCATTTACAAAATCAATATCCGATATTAATAGTCCTTCTGAAACTTTATCTTTATTAACCCACAAAGTTTCATTTCTGTTATTTTTATTATGACTATGAGCTTCATAAGCTAATTTTTTTCCATCAGAAGAAAAATTTCCAATATACAAACTATCAAAAGGACCTGCTAATAAACCATCTTTAGTATATACATATTCTTTTTTGTTCTTTTCAACTCTATATGCATAAGCTTTTTCTTGTTGATATTTACAGTCAGTCACATCATCAAATGGTCCGTATTTATTTTGTTCAGTATATATATAAAATTTAGATTTTTCTTTTGCCACATAAGATATAATTTTATCATTTGAAACAAGGAAATACTTTAATTGTTCAAATGGACCTATTTCTTTATCTTTACATTTTAGATAAACCCCCTGCATCAGTTTCAAAAGCATAGCTCAATGTTTCTTTATCATCAGCAATAAAAAAGTTACTTATACTTTTATAATGCTCTAAACAAGCACCGTTTATAAATAAACAAGCTTCATTCTCAATTTTTGCAGTATATATTATTTTTTCAGAAGTAAATAACCAAGAGTCAATTGAATCATACGGACCAAAATTATTATTTCCAATTCTAACATAATATTTTTTTACTGCTGATATTAAGCCTTGTTTATCTTCGTAATAAAAGCATATCGGAATATTGTTTTGAATAATGCCAACATTATAAACACTTTTATCACATACCCCTATTTGCTCTTTAGCAAACAGGCTAAAAATCATACCCAAAAGTATAAATATAATAACTTTCTTTCTCATTTATTAGTCCTTGTCAAATAAAATCTACTTCACTTTTTCGTAATGTGTCCACATACGGATTATCTTTACTATTCCTTCGTATTTCACATTGTCAACTGTAACTTCCTCATTAAAAATTTCATAGACCAATCTATGCTGAATATTAATTCGCCTTGAATACAATCCTGATAAATTTCCAATAAGTTCTTCATAAGGCGGCTCAAGCGGATTTTTTCGTAAAATTTCAATTAAGTATTTTGCCTTGACATCAAGCTTTGCTGATTTTAGGTTCTTTATATCTTTTGCTGCTTGTCTGCCATATTTTATGAGATACATTTCTACCAATCAACTTCATCTTCAGAAAGACAATCTTTTAAAGGAGCATTTTTTCCCTTTATTAATGACTCTGCCATTCCCGGAACTGAATTCAAGTACATTGTTTCTTGAATAGCATTCCAGTCGTCCTCTCCTATAAGAACTGCGTTTTTTCCTTTTGAATTTGTAAGAGTCAAAGGCTGTGAATTGTCATTAACAAACGCCATTATTTTAAAGAGATTTTCCCTTGCTTTTGTCGCTGTAATTGCATTCATACAAACCTCCGTTTATGTACATTATAGCGTACATCGCAATAAAAAACAAAGTGCTTTTCTATTTTACTCTGAATTTCAATATATTTCCCCCCCCCTCCTCATAAATCGAAACGTTTTTATACATGCCCTTGATTACATTTGAAATATTATATAATATATGAATATGGCAAAGGAGCGAAAACAATGCATATATATGCGTTATTTTCTATCCGGCAACTGTTGTTTTTTATCAAATTGTTTTTATAATAAGGAGACATGAAATGTCACTGAAAAAGTCTTATTCCAAAGACAAGAAAACTTGTAACGTAACTTTTTCTGTTTCTCAGGAAGCAGCACACGGTGCAGAAAAAGTTTCAATCGCAGGAGACTTTAACAGCTGGAGCAGCACAGAAACTCCGTTGAAAAAAGGCAAAGACGGTTCTTTCTCTGTAAAAATCCCTCTTGAAGCTGGAAAAGAATATCAGTTCCGCTATCTTCTTGACGGAAAACACTGGGAAAACGACTGGGCGGCAGACAAGTACATTCCTGCTCCATTCTCCCACACAGACAATTCTGTTGTAATCTGCTAAGCTAGCTTAAAATCTTTTACTTTATACAAGCTGTCCAAGTGAAGAAAACTTCAAAGGGCAGCTTTTTTTATAAAATCTGTAAAAAAAGTGGAAATTCCAAAACAACCCATTATAATGTATAAAAGGAGATGCACATGGACTTAAAAGGAATCTACACAGCAGACACTCACCGCTATGATGACTTTCAATCTTTATATAATCGATGCGGAAAAAGCGGAATTCTCTTGCCCAAAGTAAGCCTAGGATTTTGGCACAACTTCGGCGGAAACGATTCTTATGAACGAAGCCGGAAAATTACACATTTTGCGTTTGACCATGGAATAAATCATTTTGACCTTGCAAATAACTACGGACCACCTTACGGCAGCGCAGAAGAAACAATGGGGCGTCTTATTGAAGATGACTTCCGTCCTTACCGCGACGAGCTTTTTATTTCAACAAAAGCTGGCTATGATATGTGGGAAGGTCCTTATGGCAACTGGGGCTCGCGCAAATATCTTACCGCAAGTCTTGACCAAAGTTTAAAGCGCATGAATCTTGACTATGTAGATTTATTTTACAGCCACCGCTACGATCCGAACACTCCTTTGGAAGAAACTTTGCAGGCAATGGTGGACATTGTAAAGCAAGGAAAAGCCCTTTATCTGGGTTTAAGCCGCTGGCCGCTTGAAGCATTAAAATTCGCCGACAACTATCTTCGAGAACGGGATGTTCCGCTTCTTATTTATCAGGGCAGGCTGAATCTTCTTGACCGTTCACCTCAAGAGGAAGGCATTCTTGACTACTGCGCAGAGCATGGAATTGGATTTATTTCATTTTCTCCATTGGCGCAAGGCTTGCTTACAGACCGATACCTTAACGGAATTCCTTCTGACAGCAGAATGGCAAAAGAGCATTTTCTAAAAAGCAAAGACTTGACTCCAGAACTTCTGGAAAAACTAAAGTCATGGAACGCACAGGCAGGCAAACGCAACGAAACTCTTGCAGAAATGGCGTTGTCCTGGATTCTTAACCAGAAAGGCGTTACAAGCGTGCTGGTTGGCGCAAGTTCCGCAGAGCAGCTTGAAAAAAACATGAAATGTGTTCACGCTGAACCGTTCAGCAGTGAAATATAGAAAGTGAAATCAAACACAGGAGAATTTTATGAACATTAAGAAATTTTCATTTGCATTTTTGCCGGCGCTGATTCTTGCCCTTGCGTCTTGCATGAACATGAGCGGCTCAAATAGCAAAGAAGGCGCAATCCGCATAACAGTTCCGGGAGGAGAACGCGGACTTTACAGTTTTTCCAAGGACAATGCCGCATCTTACAAAGTAAGCATAATTCTTGACGGAGAAACTGTCGACTCGCAGACCGCAGAATTGGGGGGTAATTACATTTGATGAACTTGAGCCTGCCACATACACGGTAAAAGCCGAAGCATTTGATTCAGACGGAATACGCATAGGAAGCGGAAGCACAGAAGTAAAAGTTATAGCCGGAGAAACAGCAGAAAAAACAATTTTGATGATACTGGACAGCAACAGAGATGTAATTAATTATCAAAAATATTATTTATGGGATGTTTATAATTCTAAATATTATTACAATCGATTTGACTCTATAACAAGTGATCTAACTATAAATAACATTGATTCCGTTACCTCAAACAAACCTGGAAATTCGACTATACTAGGATTTGCAGAATCTTTTTATGCATATTATAACTATTATATAGAAAACGCTGATAGCCAATTCAATAGAACAAATTTTATCTACTATAAGGGGAAAGGCTCAGGACCTTATAACATTCAATTTAGTAGCACATCCGTAAAAGACCCTTTGTATTTTGATGATAGCACAGATTCTCTATGGATAGGCGGATATGATTCTTCTAGTGGCGAACTAAAACTTTTACAAATAACAGAACCTTCAACAAACTTTATTTCTAGAATTTCATCAGTGACTTCTTTATATTCCACACAATTTTCTGTTTCCGGGGCAACTTATACAGCTTTTGCAATTCAGGGCAGCGATATTTATTTTGCATACACAAAAAACGGCTCATCGTACCTTCAGCGTGGAACAATCACGAATATCGATGATTCAAATTTTTTTATAGATATAATAGGAGCAGCACAGTCCACAGAGCAAATGGGCGTTGCAGGCACAATCAACGACATAGCCATTTTGTACGATGGTTATGTTTATGCGTTGGTTTCAAATGTAGGAAATTCCGCAACAGGTTCTGATGACACTTTCTATAATTTTCATGACTGTAAAGTTTACAGCCGTGGCGCGCTTTTAAAGATTGCAGGTACAGATTATGGGTTTGAAGTAGAAGACATTTTGGGCTGGACAAATTCCATGAGAACAATAAATTCCGTTGGAAATCCTCAAAACGCAGCAGGAAGCCCAATAGGTTCTCTTGAAGCATACATTCCAAAACTTAAAGAAAACAACCAAAAATTTTACGGTCCGCGCAGATTCGTAGCCATAAAACCAAAAGAACTTGCAATTGCAGACTGCGGCGCAAACTTTGTTCTTCCAAACAAAACCACAGGCAAATCAGGAAAACTTTTTGCACATAACAGAGTTGTAAATGTAAACCTTTATAATTTCGCAATCGATTCCATCGTGGATTTAGAGAACATAAAATTCAGAAATGTATGCCTAAGCGGAAACTCAATGTATATATCAGCAGATTACTGCACTGATACGAATGTTGCTGAGGAATAAATAATTTCATTACGATGATTGCAAGCACATGTCAACACTCCTGTTCTGTGCTTGCAAGGCCCCCTTGCGTGTACATGTCAGCACCCCTTGCAAAACAACAAATAGATTGCCGTATCAAGTACGGCAATGACAGTTAGACTTATTAGACATATCCATGACAAGTTGTTTTAGATCGTTCATTTTTTGCATGACGGATTCAACTTTCCTATCTGTGCAAAATCTTATACATTGGAGTTTGGCCGGGACAAAGTTCCAGAATGTTTTTTTCGCAGGCAAGAACTTCCGAAGGCTCGTGGGTTACGTGCAGAAGCGTTGTTGTTCCTGTTTCTGCGACGGTTTCTAGTAAGTCTAGGATTTTTCCGCGGTAGTTTTCGTCCAGTCCATGGCACGGCTCGTCAAGAATAAGAACACGAGGAGACTTTACGGCGGCTCTAAGAATCAAAATTGCGCGCTGCTCTCCGTAACTTAAAGAGCCAAACGATTCCTTTTCGCGTCCAGAAAATCCTGCAAGTTTAAGCCAAGCATTTGCCATTGCAAGTTCAAAATCCGTGGCAGGCTCGTAAAGTCCAATGCTGTCCTTGAATCCGCTTATAATCACGCTTTGCAAGTCAGTTCCGCCAACCATTCTGTACTCCACATGAAGCCTGTAGCTTACAATTCCAAGGTGCTTCTTTATGTCCCAGATTGACTCGCCTGAACCGCGCCTGCTTCCAAACAGATAGACTTTTTCACGGAACACTTGCATATTGTCGCCTGTTATAAGCTCCATGATTGTGGTTTTTCCAGAGCCGTTTGGTCCTCTCACAAGAAAATGCTCGCCTTTTTTAACTTCCCAGTTTAAGTTTACAAGAACCTTATGTTCGTCCCAGCCAACATTCACATCCTCAAACTTTATAAGGCTTTCTGGCACTTCAGAAAATTCTTCTGTTTCCAAGGCGAAATTGCTTTCACTGCGGATTCTTTTTAGTTCGCAAAGAAATTCCTGCCTTTCTTTTTCGCGGACGGATTTTTTTTCTGTGTTTCGAATTTCAAGGAGATTTTCGTATTCAGAACGGCTTGCGCAGAAGGAAATTTTTTTATCTGAAAACTCAAGCACGCGGTTTATTTCTTCAGGAATTTCAGTAAACCGCTCCATGCACAAAATTATGCGCGGAAAATCTGTTCCAGAATTTTCAGTCTGCCGCTTTAGAATCATATTGAAAAATTCCATAAGAATTGAACGAGATTCGACATCCAGCCCCGCAAAAGGGTCGCTCAAAATAAGCAGCTTGGCTCCAGACAAAAGTGAACGGCACAAAAGCGTGCGTCTTATTTCCCCTGTAGACATAAAGCGCAGTCCACGGTCAAGGATTTTTTCCACGCCGCAAAGTTTTATCTGCGGAAATGTTTCAAGTTTGTATGCGTCTTTTGCAAGGGGTTCAGATTTTCTTTTTGCGCCGCCAATAACTTCATAAATGTATTCACGGCCGGTTCTTCCTATGTCGATTTTGTCCAAATATTCACTTTCGTCCCGCTCGCGTTCTTCTTCTATTAATTTTGCAGCTTCTTCAAGTGAAACTACAGCAGTGCTTTTGGCGAATTCAGAATAAAATGAACCGCCTTGCTCCGGGTAGAATTCCAGAAAGCCAGACAACGCCTTTATAAAGTCAGCCTTTCCGCCGCCATTAGGACCTGTAACAAGCCAAGCTTCTCCTTCTTTCATTGTCCAGTCAATCTGCGGAATCAAAACAGAACCGCCTTTTCTTATCTGACATTTATCAATGCGAATCAAATCTTTTTCCATAAATATTCTCCAATTATAATATCAATCATGTCATCTTCGGGCTTGCCCCTGCGATGTTTCTGAAAGAAACTCAGTTGATAATCTATTGAAAATTTCCAACAGATTCCTGACCGAGTTTACTGCGTAAACATCGCAG
>NZ_DBKJ01000013.1:0-48114 GCF_002297325.1 Treponema sp. UBA753
GCCACGTTTCAACAGGCGGCGGCGCTTCCCTCGAACTTCTCGAAGGAAAGACCTTGCCAGGTATAGCTATTTTAGCTACAAAATAATTGCGGGATTCCGTTTAAAACAAAGTGTCATTCTCCTGCCTTGCAGGGGAATCCGGCAGAAAAAGAAAAGCTCTGCGCAAGCCGCAGGGCTTTTTTTTAAGGGATATTAAAAATGAATAAAACTGTAAGAATTATGTTAAAGCCTAAAGAAGACCGTGAGATTTCTCAGGGATTTCCGTGGGTTTATGATAATGAAATTTCAACTGTAAAGTTTCCGCTTGATGAAGGCATGAAAACTTCGCCTCTTGAAGAATGCGCTGTAGAGGACGGAACTATTGTTGAAGTCTGTTCTAATGCCGGAGGTTTTCTTGGCAGCGGTGTAATAAATAAAAAATCGAAAATTACAGTGCGCATGATTTCTTCTTTGCACGCTGATAAAATCTTGGAAGACATGAAAGGTTTTTGGGCAAAGAAAATCCGGGATGCTGTTAATATTCGAAATCTTAGCTTTAAAAGCGATGACAGCTGCCGCCTTGTTTTTGGCGAGGCTGATTTTATTCCTGGGCTTATTGTGGAAAAATATGTTTCAAAAGGCAAACTGTATCTTGTTGTTCAGTTTTTGGCGCTTGCATGTGAAAAATTCAGAAATGAAATTCTTGGTGCGCTAAAAGACTTTGTAAAGCCTGATTTTATTTATGAAAGAAGCGATGCTGCTGTGCGTGAAAAAGAAGGGCTTGAAGAAAAATCCGGCTGGATTGGCAAGGCAGGGCAGGAAGTAATTGAAATAGAAGAAAACGGAGTGCTTTTGCTTGTTGACATTGCCCGCGGTCAAAAAACTGGCTACTTCCTTGACCAGAAATTCAATAGAGAAAAAATTAAAAAGTTCTGCCACGGAAAAAAAGTTTTGGACACTTTCACACATACAGGTGCGTTTGGTCTTAATGCCGTAAAAGCAGGCGCACGCGAAGTTATAAGTGTGGATATTTCGCAGGAAGCCGTTGATATGGTTGAAAAAAACATTGCGCTTAATGGTGCTGAAGAAAAAATGAAGGCTGTTTGCGCGGATGTGTTTGACCTTCTTAAGCAGTATGAAGCTAGCGGTGAAAAGTTCGATGTGATTATTCTTGATCCTCCGGCATTTACCAAAAAAGCAGGAAATATCGAAAAAGCTTACGGCGGCTACAAGGAAATAAATTTGCGTGCCATGAGAATTCTTAATGAAGGCGGAATTCTTGTTTCATGCTCTTGTTCTCACTATTTTGATGAAAATACATTTTATTCAATGCTCATGCATTCAGCGATGGACAGCCATAAACGTGTTCAGGTCTTGGAAAAACTTGGAGCGGCTTCTGACCATCCAATTCTTTTGGGCTATCCTAAGAGCGAATATCTTAAGTGCGCCGTGTGCAGGGTGATTTAATTTGATGCAGGAAAAAAATGTAAACTGCGTTGTTCTGCTTGGACCTACCGCTGTGGGAAAGACTGCCATTGCGGTGCGCCTTGCAGACAAATTCGGCTGGGATATAATTTCTGCGGACTCAAGGCAAGTGTACAAAGGTCTTGATCTTGGAAGCGGAAAAGATTTGTCTGAATATTATGTGAATGGAAGGCAAATTCCCTATCATCTTATAGACATTGCGACTTTAGACTCTGAATACAATGTGTTTTGTTTTCAGCAGGATTTTTACAGAACTTTCAATTCTCTTAAAGCGCAGGGAAAATTTGCGTTTGTAGCAGGCGGAACTGGAATGTATCTTGATTCCGTTGTGCGAGGCTACGATCTTCTTACCGTTCCAGAAAACCTTGAGCAGAAAAAAGAACTTGAAAAAAAATCGCTTGAGGAACTTGGAGCTATGCTTTTATCTCTTAAGCCTGAACTGCACAACAAAAGTGATCTTGCTATAAAGGAACGTGTTGTAAAGGCTTTGCAGATTGAACTTTTCAAAATTAGTCCAGAAGGAATAAAGGCAAGAAGTGAGCTTTTGAGCCGCCCAAAAATCGAGCCGCTTGTAATTGGCACAACTTTGAACAGAGATGAACTTTACAAAAATATTGAAATCCGGCTTCGTCAAAGAATTCAAGAAGGCATGATAGATGAAGTTGAAAATCTTCACAAGCAATATTCATGGGAACGTCTTGAAAAACTTGGACTGGAATACAGATTTGTAAGTTTCTATTTGGAAGGAAAAATCAGTTCAAAGGAAGAAATGGAAAATCAGCTGTGCGCTTCTATACGGCATTTTGCAAAACGGCAGGAAACTTGGTTCCGCGGAATGGAGCGTAAGGGCGTAAAAATACATTGGCTTCCCCGCAAAAGCAGCAAGGAAGCTAGGTATTTGTCTGCTGTTGAATTAATTGAAAAGTATGTGCCTGAATTTTAGGCGTTTACAGCCATCTTTGCAGCAGGCTCTTCAATTTTTGTAAGGTAGCCGGTTCTAAGGCAAGATTCGAACAATGTGCGTGAGATGAAGTCTGTTGTTATTTCATCGTAGCCGTCTTTGTCTCTTACAATGCGCACAACGTATCCGTCTTCTGTTTCTTTTAGGACTGCCATGTAATCGTTTGTCTTTGCTATGGTTTTAAGTGTGTAGTATGCCATAAATTGCACCTCGCTTTAGTATTATAAGCAATGCTGCTTGAATACGGAAAAAATTCCTTAGCCTTATTATATTTTCGGTTTTTTAATGAATGTGTTTAGCTTTTTATTTGTTTGGAGGCTTTGATTAATGCTTTGCGATTCCCATTTGCATATCGCCGAATGTGAAAACTTTATTCCGGCTCATTTTTGCTGTTCATGCGCTCATTCAAAAAAAGAATTTTTTATTCAGGAAGAAATTGCTTTAAAAAGCAGCGGAAAAGTTTTATGCGCATTTGGCCTTCATCCGCAGAAGCCTTTGCTTGAAAATGCTGATTTTTTAGAAACCCTTTTGCCTCAAAAAAGAATCATTGCGCTTGGAGAAACTGGCTTTGACTTTTTTACGCCGGAACTAAAATCCTGCATAGTTCAACAGAAAAAAGCATTTGAAGTGTGCCTTGAGCTTGCCACGGAGCATAAAGTTCCTCTTGTGGTTCATGACAGAAAGGCACTGGATCTTGTGTTCTTTTATTCAGCTGGATTAAAAAAATGCGCTTCGGTTGTTTTTCATTCATTTGCTTTTACTGCAAGAGATGCCGCTTCAATTTTGAATCACGGAATAAACGCGTATTTTTCTTTTGGAAAGCCTTTGCTAAACGGAAACAAAAAATCAATTGGCTGTGTAAAAGAACTTCCGCTAGAAAAAATTCTTTTGGAAACAGACGCTCCGTACCAGACTTTAAAAGGCGAAGAAAAAACATCTCCGCTGCAAATTAAACAGATTTATGAAAAGGCTTGCGAAATCCGCGGCATGAATATGGAAACTCTTGAAGCTTGTATGTTCAAAAATTTCTTTACTGCGTTTGGTGTTTCGAATTTAAATTCCTTGTAAAAACTGCCTTTCAAAGTCCGTGCTGTTTTTATAATTCTTAATTGACCTAACGGAAATATTTCATTATTATAATGAGACTAAAAATGAATTTTGCCGGGAATGCCCGGTGTTTGGAGTAAAAAATGGCTGTTTTAAAAACAATCCTTCTCATTGCGTTTGTAATTATCTGTGTGCTTTTAGTTCTTCTTGTTCTTGTTCAAAATGAAGAAAATAACGGCATGGGAAGTGCTTTTGGCGGCGGACAGTCTACAGCTTTTGGCGCCCGCTCAGCGAGTGTTCTTACAAAGACAACTGGTGTTCTTGCCGCATTGTTCTTTGTAACTGCTTTTGGAATTTCACTTTTGAACAAAGCTCCTGCTAAAGAAGACTTGTCATCTACTGTAAAGGAAGTTCAGGGAGAACAGACTTCTTCAGAAGATAATGGAAGTTGGCTTCAGGAGGAACTTGCTCCTGCTGAAAAATAAAGCTGTTGTTTTTGGCGGCTTTATTAGGGGTTATTACAAACCGAAAATGCGTTGGAATCAAGACTGCAAAAAACTAAAAATCGAACAGTTTTGAGCCAGCGAATTGTTTAAGGATGGTAATATGGTTTTCGCAAAAATTTTCTCTCCTAAAAGCATAATTGTAAACCTTGAAAGCGAAGATAAAGACGAGCTTTTTGAGGAAATGGTGCAAGTTATCCATTCTGAACATCCAGAAGTAGGCAGAGATGATGCTCTGTCTGTTCTTCATGCACGTGAAGCCCAGATGAGCACTGGCATAATGCACGGCGTTGCTGTTCCGCATGGAATTTGCAGTTCTGTAAAAGGCTGCGTTGGCGCAATAGGAATAAGCCGCAATGGTATTGATTATGATGCCTTGGACGGTTCTCCTGTAAATCTTGTGTTTATGCTTTTATGCGGTCCGAATGACAACAATCTTCTTCTTGAGATTTTAAAAGAACTTGCTGTTGTTTTGCAAGATCCGCTTTTTATGACAAAACTGTTTGAAAAGACTTCATCGCAAGAAATATTCGATGCTTTATGCGAAGCTGAATCTCAATAGAATGAGATAAAACATTTTATTTGGAGTACATAATGGCTGCTGAAGAAATTGATATTATTACACATCTTCTTGATGTAGAAAAAGAAGCTTCTACAACAGTGCTTGATGCGCAGAAAAGGGCAGATGAAAAAATTGCCGCTGCACGCTCTCAGGCTGAATCTGAATTCAAGGCTAAGTATTCCGCTGTTGTTTCTGAAATTGAGCAGAAAGAAAAAGATACAAAATCCGCTATAGAGAAAAAACATTCTGCAGATATAGAATCTTATAAGCAGAACTTGAATTCAAGCGAAAAGGATTATACATCTTTTAACGCTCTTATGGATAAAATTCTTTTTTCATAGGAGAACGATATGGCAATGGATAAGTCCGCCGCTGATTCTTATGTTTATGCAAAAGCTAGCGGCATGCTTGCCCGGTCTTATGTTGGGGAACGCGCAAGGCAGTTGTTTTCTTTTCACACATTGCAAGAACTGTGGGCTTTTTTGTTCAAGAAAGAAGTTCCTGTTGTTCCAGAAACTCTTTTGGCTCATGCTTTGGAACAGGAAGCTTTTGAGCATTTTATTTACGACTATAAAAAACTTGTTGGAAATTATTCAGAGCCGGATGATATTGTTTTAACTTTGCTTAGAAGTTTTGATTATGAAAATTTAAAGGACATTTCGGCTTCTCTTTCGCTTGGAGAAAAGAAAATCCCTGATATTCAAAAGATAACACCTTTTAATATAATAAATTATGATAAATGGCCGGACATCGCTTCAATTACATCTGGCGGACCGCTTTCTTGGTATAATAACATTCCTCCCGTTTCTGAGCAGCATTTGGCGAATTACAACCTTGACTGCCATTATATTATGTCTCTTTGGAATGCCGCAAAGCAGGTTCATTCATCTTGCAGGGAAGAAATTCTTAAGCTAATTGGTGAAAAAATCAGGATAGACAATATTGTCTGGGCAATCCGGCTTCGTTTTTATTATAAAATGCAAAAAGAAGAGATTATTCCGCTTTTGGCTTATTCAACGGAAAAAAAAGAAATTTCTGACCCTCTTGCCTATGAAGCTATAAGAACTTTGGATTGGGAATTGGACAATTACGATGCTTGGAAAAACTGGAAATACAGCAGGCTTTTAAATCCGCATGAAGAAGGCGTTATATGGACAATAGATCCTAGATGGATTTCTAATTCGTATAAAAGTCTTTATGTAAAAAAAGCATACAAACTTTTCCATAAATATCCGTTTACGGCTTGTCCGATTGTTTGCTGGTTTATTATAAAAAGAAACGAACTTGATAATATCCGCACGGCTTCTGAAAGTCTGCGGCTTAGCATAGATTCATCGCAGGCTATGCAGATGACTGGAGCCTTGGAGGTAATAAATGGCTAGAACAACCACAATGCGTCTTATTGAGCTTATGGTTTTGCGGGAAGATATACATTCTGTTCTTAAATACCTTGGCGAGCTGGGCGAATTTCAGTTTCAACAGGAATTTTCTTCTGATTCTTCCGATTCTGCAAAAAGACTTAATCCGGACGCTTCTGTTTTTGAGCGGCTTCAGCAGGTTAGGGCGGCTTTGGATTTGCCTGACTTGGACGGATATAAAGGTTCTGTTCCTCTTCCTTCTGATGCTGATTTTGAAAGCGCAACAAAAATTATTGATTCAGTTGAAGATATTCATAAAAAAGAGCTTACTGCTGCTGACGAGGAAAAAAGGGCAGTTTCCGCATATAGAGAGGCTTTGGCTTTTGCAAATTTGAAAGTTTCTTATTCAGATCTTGAGTCTCTTTCCTTTCTTACTTTGCGAATTGGAAAAATTGATCCTGAAAAAATCGATGATTTAAAAGCTCGCCTTGGCTCACGTGGAATTATTGTAAGGCTTGGCGATGATAATTCAAGAATTCTTGCCGCTTCGTCAAAAAAAGCTCGTTTTGCATTGGACGGAGAACTTAAGGAAGCCGGATTTACAGAGCTTCAGGTTCCAAAAGATTTTAAAGGAATTCCTGATGAAGTTCTGCTTACTTTGGAGCGGAATAAAACAGAAGCTGCTGCTGCTCTTGAAGAAATTCAGACTGAACGCCGTAATTTTGCGGAAACCCACAAAGACGAGCTTTTCAGGCTTTTGCAGATTTATTCAGTTGGAAGCCAGATTTATTCTGTGGAAAATTCTCTTGAATCAACAGAATTTGTTTATAGAATAACTGGTTGGATTCCGGCTTATCTTATTAGAAAAGTAATGAAGGATTTGGACGAGCTTACACAAAGCCGGGCTGGAATCCGTGAGTTTTTGCCAACTGAAGTTCCTTCTGTTGTTTCAGGGCAGGAAAAAGTTCCGGTTCAAGTTAAGCATGGAAAAATTGTTTCTAGCTTTGAACGCATGATTTTCAGCTATGGTTCGCCTTTATACGGAACTGTTGATCCGACTCCGTTTGTGGCTTTGTTCTTTACGGTTCTTTTTGGAATTATGTTTGGAGACGCGGGACAAGGTTTGTGCTTCCTTATAATAGGAATTCTTTGCTGCCTTAAAAAAATTAAGATTTCAGGCTGGGAAAAATTCGGCGGAATTTTCTGCTGCATAGGAATAAGCAGTACGATTATGGGACTTCTTACCGGCGAGTTTTTTGCAAATGAAACTTTGCTGCGTCCGTTTGCGTTGTGGGTTACAGGGCTTTTTGGAACTCCGCGCGCTCCTATTCTGCACATGATGCCTTCAAATGATCCTGCTTCTATAATTAGAATGTTTACGTTCTTTGGATTTACAATTTCAATAGGATTTATAATCAATAGCTGCGGACTTATAATAAATATAATAAATCAGTTTTCGTTGCGCCGGATTGGAAAGGCTTTGTTTGGAAAAACTGGAATTTCAGGCGCGGTTTTCTTCTGGTATGTGATTATTTTTGCGGTTAGAGTTGCGATGTTCAAGCATGTTCCAGCTGCCTATGACTGGATTGTTATAGCAGTTTCGTTGTTTTTGACTGCTTGTTCTGAGATATTCCAAAGGCTTGTTGACGGCGAGCGTCCTATTTTGGAAAACGGTCTTTTTAGTGCGGTTATTGGCGCTGTAGTTGAAATAATCGAAGTGATTTCTTCCTATCTTTCAAATACAGTGAGTTTTGTCCGTGTAGGCGCATTTGCTCTTGCCCACGCAGTTTTGGGATATATTATCAACACTTTTGTTGAGCTTGCTCCTGGCGCAGGCGGAATTGCTGTGGCCATTTTGGGAAATGCTATTGTTGTAGTTCTTGAAGGAATGATTGTTGCAATTCAGGTTGTGCGTCTTCAGTATTACGAGTTCTTCTCAAAATTCTTTAGCGAGACAGGACGTGAATTCAAGCCGTTCTCTTTTGTTTATAAAGAGACAGTTTAATTTGTATACAGCTGCTTTTTGCAGTTTATTTATAGAATTTTTAGAACAAGAGGTTTTTATTATGAACAAGAAATTTTTGGTTGCTCTCTCAATGATGCTTTTGGTTGCTGTTGCTGGCGTTTTTGCGCAGGCTTCTTCTGTTCCTGAAGAGCAGGCTGTAGAACAGGCGGCTTCTAATGCTGGAGCTATAAAATATGTAGCTGCTGCTCTTGCTGTTGGAATTGCTTGTATTGGCGGCGGTTCTGCTGTTGGAAAGATTGGTTCAGCTGCTATGGGAGCAATGAGCGAAAACGCAGAGCTTTCTGGAAAGGCGCTTCCTTTCGTAGGTCTTGCTGAAGGTATTTGTCTTTGGGGATTCCTTGTTGCTTTGTTCATTATGATAATGTAATAGAATTTTTTTGCTGAAGGCTGAATTTTTGTCAGTTTAACTGTTGAAAATTCAGTCTGGCATAAAAAGCAAAACCATGGAATATTTTGTAATTGGAGAACGGGAACTGATTCTTGGCTTTATGCTTGCGGGCGTAAAAGGCAAGGCTGTTTCTAACAGACAGGAAGCTTTGGATGCTTTTAACAAGGCAACCGGACAAAATTCTTCCGTAGGCTCCGTTGGCGACATACCAAAGGTTCTCATTCTTACGGAAGACATAGCCGATATGCTGTCCAAGGAAATTCAGTCTTGGCAGATGCACGGCAAAGCTCCTCTTATTGTGGAAATTCCTGGGCTTCAGGGACATATTCAGGGAAGAAAAACTCTCACTGATTCAATCCGAGAAGCAGTTGGAATTCAAGTTTAAATTTTATTCATCGATTTAGGTTTTTAAGCAAACCTAAAAATTTCAGAGGCATGGCTTAAATGCAGCAAATCTCTGCTCCTTGTTCTGAATTTTAGGGCTTATAAAACTAATCATTTTGTGCGGAAGGTTCATACCGAAACCATACAAGGAAAACTTTTTTATGGAAGAATTACGTTCAACGGAAGTTCTGGACAAAGAAATTCGTTCTGACAGTGTAAAAAAAGCAGAAAAAATTCTTGCAAAAGCGGACGAAAGCGCAAAGCAGCTCATTGACGGAGTTCAAGACCGCATTGAAAAGGCGAAGTCAGATGCAGAAAAAATCTCTGCGGAAGGAATTGCTGTTTATGAAAAAAATATAAATGCTTCGCTTCCTCTTGAAAAGCAGCGTTATTTGGTTTCTTATATTTATGGCTCTATTATAGAAGCTATGGATAAGTATTTTGAATCTATCGGAGACAAAAAACGTCTTCTTGTTATACAAAGTCTTTGCGAGCGTGCAAAAAAAGCTATTCAGGAAAAGAAAATTTCAGCGGTTGTTGTTGGATTCAATCTTTCTGATGCTGAATCTATGCTGAAAAAAGTTTTTCCGCAGAATCTTTCTTCATGCGAGGCTGGAGACGTTCATCTTGTTTCCCGCGAAAGCCTTGAAGGATTCAATTTAAAGGAAGGAATTATACTGAAAGCTTTGGACGGTTCTGTTACTTGCCGTTTGACGCTTGATGAAAAAATAAAGGAAATTTTAGACGAAAAAAGAGAACTTCTTGCAAAGACTCTTTTTGGCGGGAGGTTGCCTGAATGATTACTGGAAAAATAACCCGAATTTCAGGTCCTATAGTCTATGCTGAAGGCCTTGAAAAATGCGGACTTTACGATGTTGTTGATGTTGGCGAAAAAAAGCTTATTGGTGAAATAATCCGCCAGAGTGAAGGAAAAGCTACAATTCAAGTTTATGAAGATGTTACAGGAATGCACGTTGGCGAGCAGGTTGTTTCTAGCGAGCGTCCTCTTTCACTTAAACTTGGACCTGGGCTTGTAGGCACAATTTACGATGGAATTCAGCGTCCTTTAAAAGAAATGTATGAAGACGGCGGGGTTTTTCTGCTCCCTGGCCAGCGCACAGAACCTATTGACAATAAAAAGAAATGGGAATTTATTCCTGCAGCTCACCCTTCCGACGGAAAAGAAATGTGCGAAGGTCTTTCCATTGCTCCGGGAATGGTTCTTGGAACTGTTCAGGAGACAGGTTCTGTTGTCCATAAAATAATGGTTCCTCCGACAATCCGCGGGCGTGTTCTAAAGACTTTCGCAGGAAAAGGCTCTTATACAATTGATGAGACAATCGCTACTACAGAACTTGGCGAAAATATTTCGATGAGCCAGTACTGGCCTTTGCGCAAACCTCGTCCTTTTGCACAGAAACTTGAAGTAAGCCAGCCGCTTGTTACAGGTCTTCGTGTAATCGATGTATTCTTTCCTCTTTCAAAAGGCGGAACAGCCGCAATTCCAGGCGGATTCGGTACTGGAAAAACGATGACTCAGCATGCGATTGCAAAATGGTGCGATGCGGACTTGATTGTCTACATTGGCTGCGGCGAGCGCGGAAACGAAATGACGGACGTTCTGACTGAATTTCCGACTTTGATAGACCCGCGTACTGGACGTTCTTTGATGGAACGCACAATTTTGATTGCGAACACTTCAAATATGCCTGTTGCGGCGCGCGAAGTTTCACTTTATTCAGGAATTACACTTGCCGAATATTACCGTGATATGGGGCTTCACGTTGCAATTATGGCGGACTCAACTAGCCGTTGGGCAGAAGCTTTGCGTGAACTTTCCGGTCGTATGGAGGAAATGCCTGCTGAAGAAGGTTATCCTGCATATCTTCCGACTCGCCTTGCTGAATTTTATGAGCGTGCCGGTCGTGTTAATTCTTTGTGCGGAAAAGAAGGCTCTGTTTCTATTATTGGAGCAGTTTCTCCTGCGGGCGGAGACTTTTCTGAGCCTGTAACCCAGCATACAAAACGTTTTATCCGCTGTTTCTGGGCGTTGGACCGTGAACTTGCAAACGCGCGCCATTATCCTGCTATTGGCTGGATTGATTCGTATTCAGAATATGCTGCAGAAATTAAAGGCTGGTGGGACAAATTTGATCCTCGCTGGTCTTCGATTCGTGTTCAGGCTTTGGATTTGCTCAAACGTGAGCAGCGTCTTCAGCAGATTGTACGCTTGATTGGTGCTGATGCTTTGCCGGACAGCGATCGCCTTATTCTTACTGTTTGTGAAATGATTAAAAATGGATTTTTGCAGCAGAATGCGTTTGATTCAATCGATGCCTATGCAGTTCCAGAAAAACAGGTAAATATACTTTTGCTTATGATGACTTTCTATGAAAAAGCGTTAAAGGTTATAAAATCTGGATGTCCGCTTTTGAAAGTTACCGAGCTTCCTGTGCGAAATGAAATAGTCAGGGCAAAAAGTGAAATTCCAAACGACAAGCTTGACGAGCTTACAACTATTCAAAATCATCTTGACGACCAGATGGCGGAACTTGAAAGAATGTACCGCAAGGATGTTGCACTATGAAAGGAATTGAATATACTGGACTGACTTCTGTTGACGGACCGATTGTAGCTGTAAAGCGCAGTGAAAATTCCTCTTATGACGAAGTTGTTTATGTCCGCGATAAAAACGGTGAAAAAAAGACTGGACGAATTATTGATTTGAATGAAAAAACTGCGATTGTTCAGATTTTCGGAAGCACAACCGGTCTTGACTTGGAAAATACAACTGTGGAATTCCTTGAAGAGCCAATGGAGCTTCGTGTTGGAAAAGGACTTCTCGGACGCATTTTTAACGGACTTGGCGAGCCTATAGATGGCTATCCGCAGATTATTTCGGACAAAAAAGTAAATGTAAACGGAAATCCTATAAATCCTTATGCACGTGTTTATCCGCGCGATTTTATCCAGACTGGAATTTCTTCAATTGATGGAATGAACACTTTGATTCGCGGGCAAAAACTTCCGATTTTCTCTGGAAACGGACTTCCGCACAACAAGCTTGCTGCCCAGATTATCCGTCAGGCAAAAATTCTAAATAGCAATGAAGAATTTGTTATGGTTTTTGCCGGCATGGGAATAAAATACGATGTTGCGCAATTCTTTAAGCATACTTTTGAAGAGTCTGGAGTTTTGTCAAAAGTTGTAATGTTCCAGTCACTGGCTGACGCGCCTTCTATTGAACGTATTATTACGCCGAGATGCGCTCTTACTGCCGCTGAGTATCTTGCCTATGAATGCAATATGCACGTTCTTGTCGTTATGACAGACATGACAAACTATTGCGAAGCCTTGCGTGAAATTTCAACGACACGCGGTGAAGTTCCTGGAAGAAAAGGTTATCCAGGATATCTTTATTCAAATTTGGCTGAGCTTTATGAGCGTGCAGGAAAAATTCAGGGAAGTACAGGTTCAATTACGCAAATTCCTATTCTTTCTATGCCAAACGATGATATTTCGCATCCGATTCCTGACCTTACAGGATATATTACGGAAGGACAGATTGTTCTTGACCGCGAGATGAGCCAGAAGGGAATGTATCCGCCGGTATCAGGACTTCCTAGCTTGAGCCGCCTTATGAAAGACGGAATTGGTGAAGGCATGACACGCGAAGACCATGCGCCTGTTTCAAGCCAGCTTTTTGCCGCTTACAGCAAAGTAAAATCAATCCGAAACCTTGCTTCTATTATTGGCGAAGAGGAGCTTTCTGAGCTTGACCAGTGCTACTTGAAATTCGGAAACGAGCTTGAAGCGAAATTCTTTACCCAAGGCGAATATGAAGACCGCTCAATAGATCAGACTCTTGATTTAGGCTGGAAAATGCTTAGTATTCTTCCGCGCGAAGAGCTTTACAGAATCAAGAATGAAATGATTGACAAGTATCTTCCAAAAGCTTTAGAGAACTGATTATGGCAAAACTGAATATTGCTCCGACAAAATCAAATCTTCTTGCAATAAAAGAGCAGCTGGCAATCAGCACTGAAGGCTATGACTTGCTTGAGCAAAAACGTGAAATTCTTGTAATGGAGCTTATGCGAATTGTTGAGCAAGTTAAGCTTTTGGAAAACCAGATTGACAAGTGCATTCATAAAGCCTATCCTGCGCTGAAAAAAATGCTTGTTTCTGTTGGCGGCGACCGTGTAGAGCGGATTGCGCACGGAATTGACTATAATTTTGAAATTACAAAGAAACCGGCTGTCATTGCAGGAATGTCTTTTACAACCATCGATGTGAATCTTCCGCAGAGAAGACTTTTTTCTTCTTTTATGGGAACTTTTGCAGACAGTGATGAAGTCATGGCGGATTTTTTTGAGCTTTTGACGCTTCTGACAAAAATGGCGAGCATAAGAACTGTCGCCTGGAGGCTTGCTCTTGAAGTCAAGAAAACCCAGCGCCGTGTAAATGCTTTGGATAAAACGGTTATTCCGCAGGACAAGGAAACTGTGAAGTATATTGAAGGTGTTCTTGAGGAACGAGAACGTGATAATGTTTTCGTTATGAAGTCTTTAAAAAAAAGGCAGGGTGAAAAATGATAAAACCTCTTTTTCAGCGGATTGTAGTCGGCTACAATGGTTCTCGCTCTTCTCTTCATACAGTTTTGTACGCAATTCTTATGGCAAAAGTCTACAAATGCGCAGTAAAAGTTGTAAGCGTTGTAGACACAGCTTCCATAAAGTATCTCACTTTGCAGAAATTTATGGTTTCGCAGGAAGGCGAGTCTATTGCAAAAAGCCTTGAGTCTGACAGTGAAAAAAATCTGGATTATGTAACAGATCTTGCAAAGTCAAAAGGCGTAAAGATTGAAACTGAAATTCGCAAAGGTGCAGTTTGGGCTGAAATTATCACAGCCGCAGATGAATTCAAAGCTGACCTTATACTTTTGGGCGGAGCAAAAAATCTTGACCATCTTTCTTCACTTTCTCGCGATGTGATTTCTTCTCAAGACAGCGAAATAATAGGAAGCGCGCACTGTTCTGTAATGGTTGTCCGCGAACCTTATGTTGAGCAGAAATTCAAGCTTGTTTAGTTTTTTTTATATTTTTGGCTGTCTGAAATTCGATTTTATAATTTAGTGTCATTATCGGGCTAGACTCTGCAATGTTTTTGAAAGAAACTCGGTTGATAATCTGTTAAAATTTTACAACAGATTCCCATGTCGTAGCATGGGAGTGACACTAAAATGGCTGTTTTTATCAAAACTTGATATTCAGACTATATTCGCCCTTTTGTTTCCTGGAAATTTGTCGTATAATAAATCTCATGCGAATTTTACTTGCTGATGTCAACGTAAGAAATTCCCAGGCTTTGGCGGAGTTCTTGCAAAAAAATCATTTTGGAACTGACACAGTTTATACGGGAACAGAAATTATTGAATATGCCTCTTCTGAAATTTATGATGCGCTTGTTATTGAGGCTTCTCTTCCAAAAATGAGCGGACTTGAGGCTGTAAAAATTCTTCGCGAGAAAAAAAATTATGTTCCAGTTCTTCTTATGTCTGAAAATCCTTCCATCGATGAAATTGTAGAAGGTCTTGATTCTGGCGCGGATGATTATATAAGGCGTCCTTTTTCATTTGAAGAATTTCTTGCAAGAATAAAAGCTCTTACAAGACGAAAAGGTGAATTTAGGTCAAGTACAGTTTCAATAGGAAATTTTTTTCTGGATAAAAAATCATGCGAAATTCAGAATTCCAGCGGTGAATCTATGAAAATATCTTTAAAGGAACTTTTGATTCTTACGCTTTTGTTTGACTTTCCGCATCAGATTGTAAAAAAAGAACTTATTATAGAAAAGATTTGGGGCGGAAACAGCGCCGCGGAATATAACAATGTTGAAGTTTATATTTCTTTTATTAGAAAAAAAATGGAGCAGCTCAATGTCAACGCACGGATAAGAACTGCGCGCGGCATAGGCTACTCCTTGGAAGAAATCGCTTAGTTTTTAGAATTTTGTTTTGAATCCGATTGTTGCTGAATAGCTTTTTTCCGGATCGTCTTTAAGATCAAGCAAATTTACAGAAACCGATGCGTTCAATGTTCCGCCAAGAATTTCTATTCCTGCATAAGGCGAAATGCAAAGGCTTTTTTCTTTTTCGTCATCTCCGTCTGGATCAACCCGAGAAACTGCAAAAGTTGTGTGTGCTCCAACAGAAAGTCTTGTTGCTCCTGCGTAAACCTTGTCGGAATGAATATTTAAATTCATTCCAAGAACATTTTCTGTTCCCGGGTATCTTCTTATGATATTTCTAAGGAAAATCATGTCTTCTGCTGTTTCCGCTGGAAAAACAAATCCGGAAGTGTCAATTGAAATGTATTTGCCCTGCGCTCTTGGCTCAATAAAAGCCCACACATCTTTCATTTCTAGCTTGTCTGAATCAGAATCGCTGTCGCTTTTTCTCAATATATATTTATTTACGCCGCCCTGAATCAAAAGAGAAGTTGTGTTTCTGTTTCCTATAAGGAAATTTAATCCGCCGTGAAGCTGAAGCTCTTTTATGTACACGAGCGCGTCATTGTCTTCGCTGTTTACTTCTGAAGGAAGCGCAAGTCCCGCTGAAAAATCAATTGTTGAAATTCCGACAAGAGAAGCGAGCCGCAAGTCAAGGTTCAGAACGTCATCCTGATTTTCATCTTCTGCAGCCTTGTTCTTGTAAAGATTTATGGCCGCCGCAAAATTTCCTTCAGGATGAAACGTGTAGCCGAGCCCCTGCGCGTAAAGAGGGTAGTAGCTGGCTCCTGCAAGTCCACGGAAACTTTCTGTAAATGAAGAGCGGATTGGCTTTATTCCGAACTGTCTTTGAAGAAACAAATCCGAGCCGATCGGTTCAAAATTTCCGTAGTAAAGACTTATATAATGAGCTGCGTGCGCGGAATTGACTGTGTATGTTGCAGAAACTTCTTCAACTCTAAGATACGAGTTTGGAGTGCCGCCATTCAAAGACTCGTATTTGAATATGTCGTTTGCCTTGGCGTAGAATTCGCCTCTTAAGAAAAGTTTTCCGCCAAAATCAATCTGACCTGCAAAAAAAGTTTCTCCGGTAAAAGCCGGATCAAATTTTTCACAGTCGTATTCGTTTTGAATTCCGGCAAGAAATCCAGTGTATCCGTTAAAATACGGGCTTTCAAATGCAAATAAATTTAAAGCTGCTGAAATTGAAATGGCGGCTGCGCAAAGAAATCGTTTCAATTAATCCTCCGTGCGGAAAAATTCAGTGCAAAAAAATAAAGAAAAATCTTCCGTCCTTTGATTTTCGGAAGAATAAAAAAAAACTTAACATTTGGATTTTTTTAGATGTTCCAATAAAAAACATTAAACTTTACTTGATTTTTTATTATATTCGATTAAAATATATTCTATGAGTGATTATCTTGATGCCAATAATGAAGAGCTTCTGAAAGATTTTTTTTCGGAGGCTGAACAGCAGGTAGAGACTCTTGAAAGCAACATTCTTGTAATAGAGAATGATCCTTCAAACCATGATGCCATAGATGAAATTTTCCGGGCGGCGCATACATTGAAAGGCGGCTCGGCTACTGTGGAAATGAATGAGCTTGCAACATTCTGTCATGACGTAGAGGATTTGCTTGATGCGCTTAGAAGCGGTCTTGTTGCAGTTTCTGAACCTATTGTAGATGTTTTATTGTCTTCTATAGATACTATAAAAGCTATGCTTGATGCAAGAAGCAATGGTTCTGTTTATCAAGAAGATATAACTCCTATTGTCCAGAAAATCAATTCATTTATACCGGCAAAAGCTCCAAAAAAGAGCGCACACGTAAAACTTCCGGCTGGAATGCTTGGTGCTTCTCCTGCTGAAAAACCGGCTGCTAGTGAACCAAAGCCAGCGGTTCAGTCTTCCAATGGAATGCCACCTGTTCCTCCGTTGTCCGATGATGAATATACAGAACTTAAAAATGCAGTTCCAGAAGGCCAGAAACTTTGGTCTGTAAATGTTACTTTTGATGAATCCAACCCGATGAACAGTGTTGGCGGAATTCAAGTTTTTGCGGCTCTAAAAAACTGCGGAACTGTTTTAAAGACTGTCCCTGATTTTGAAGAGCTTTACGAGGATGAATTTCATCCGCAAGTTGTTTACTATGTTTCTTCTGCAAATGAAGGTTCTGCACTTGAAGATGCAGCTTTCTTGGATGATGTAACTCTTGCAGTTGATGCCCAGCCAGTTTCGGGTGCTTCTTCTGTTGTTGACGCTTCTATTGCAGAACAACCTCCTGCGCAGGAAAAAGTTCAAGTTGCTGCCCCTGCTGCTGAAGAACAACCTAAACCTGCGGAAACTCCTGTTGCTTTGGCAGAAGAGAATAAAACTGAAACTGCTCAAAATACTGCGCAGCCTGTAAAAAAGCCTGCTGCCGGTCATGCTGTAAACCAGTCTTCAATTCTAAGAGTTGACTCAAAGCGTGTTGACAATCTTATGAATCTTGTTTCTGAAACTGTTATTACAAAAGCCGCGTTTAACCAAAATGGGCTTCATATGGCGGATTTGCAGGTAAAGCTTCAGAATTTAAATCTTTCTTTCAAGGAAAAGCATCGCCGTCTTATGGAATGTATGCCGAAGTATATTGAAGAACTTCAAAATGGCGTGCAAATGAAAGAAATCATGCAGAAGATGACAGAAGAATTTGGTTCTATGTCTTCTTGGTTTGACTCTTTTGAAACTGAATTCAAGTCTTCTTCTACAAAATACCGTTCTACGACACAGAATCTTGGACGCATTACAGGCGAGCTTCAGGAAGGCGTTATGAAAATCCGAATGGTTCCTATTGGAACTATTTTCAATAGATTTCCGCGCGTTGTCCGTGATTTGAGCCGTGATTTGGGTAGAAAAGTCAACCTTGTTATCGAAGGCGAAGATACAGAACTTGATAAAACTGTTGTTGATGATTTGCTAGATCCAATCATGCACTGTGTAAGAAATTCTGTTGACCATGGAATTGAGCCGCCGGAACAAAGAAAAGCCTGCGGAAAAGACGAGACTGGAACTTTGACTTTGCGTGCTGCAAATGAAGGCAACATGATTGTCATTGATATAATTGATGACGGTACTGGAATTGAAGTTGATAAAGTTAGGGAAAAGGCAATTAAAAAAGGTCTTATAAGCCCTAATAAAATTCTTTCAAATCAAGATGCCTATAATCTTATCTTCCTTCCGGGATTTTCTACAAGCGAAAAAATCAGCAGTGTTTCTGGGCGCGGCGTAGGTCTTGATGTTGTAAAGACAATGGTTGAAAAACTAAAGGGAACAATCAATGTTACAAGTGAAAGAGGAAAAGGCTCTAAGTTTTCTATAAGGCTTCCGCTTACGCTTGCAATTATTCAGGGACTTTTGGTTCGTGTTGGAAAAGAAGTTTACTCTATTCCGGTTGCAAATGTTATTGAAAGCCAGCGTGTAAAACTTGATACAATAAACACGATTGACAACTACGAAGTTTTAAATGTCCGCAATGAAGTTATTTCGATTCTACGGCTTGGACGGCTCTTTAATATCCGCAAGACAGACAATGATGAATATTGTTTTATTGTAATTGTTGGTTCTCAGGAAAAGAAAATCGGTGTTATGGTTGACGCTCTTATTGGTGAAGAAGATGTTGTAATAAAACCTCTTCAGGATCAGTTTACTTCTTCTCCTGGAATTGCGGGCGCGACAGTTCTTGGAGACGGTTCAGTTTCTCTTATTATTGATGTGAACCAGCTTCTTGAACTTGGTGTAAAGCAGGAGCTTGATGCACAGCAAGTACGTGAAGCGGAAGCTATAAAATCAGCTGCGGCAAGAGGTTAGTGTATGGCGACAATTCAAGAAAGACTTAGTGTGCTTGCAAATACAATGGACAGGGCTGAAGGCTTGTCTTCGGAACAGCTTGCAGAAGAAAAAAACAAGATTACTGTTGTAGATTTTAAAATGGTTACTTTTTCTTTGTCTGGAAAAGATTATGCCATTGACATTATGAAGGTAAAGGAAATTGCAAAGGCCGGACGTTTTACTTATGTTCCGAATGCGCTTCCTTTTGTCCGCGGTGTCTACAATTTGCGCGGCGATATTATTCCTATTATTGATTTGCGCCTTTTCTTCAACAGCGAAGTTCAAGAACATGATGACGATTACCTTGAGAATTTGCTGATTGTTTCAGTTGGCGAGCAGACATTTGGAATTGTTGTTGACGAAATTGACAAGGTTGTTGGAATTCAGAAAAGTTCAATTCAGCCGCCGCATCCTTTGTTTGGCGACATAAACATAAAGTATATTTACGGTGTTGTTGAGTCCGAAAACAATCTTTATGTTCTTTTGGATATTGATAGAATTTTTGGCCACAGAACTCCTGAAGAAGAAAAAGAACTTGCAGAAACTGCCCAGAATCAGGCAATGTTGAGGCATGAAGCTGAACTTGCTGAATCTGTTTCATCTCCTGAAAAATCTGCCCCTAAGGCTGAAAAGCCTACTGAAAAAGAAACGAATTCTGTTCAGGATTTAAATTTCATAGCTGATTCACTTAAAAATTTCAAGAAATTCTATGTAAGTGAAATTACAAAAGAGTGGACTGAAAAAAGATATTCAGAATGGAGCAAGGAACGCGGCGAAGGGAAAACTCAGCTTCAAAATGAAACCGATGCCGATTTGTTCTTGAATCCTTTCTATTCAAAATGCAATGGAAACTGGTGGACAGAAGAATATGCAGATGCAGTTGAAAAGATGCTTCCTGACAACAGCGCAAAAAATATTGTTGTATGGAATCCGGGTTGCGGAAAAGGCTATGAATCTTATTCTTTGGCGTGCATATTAAGAAAAAAATATCCGTCTGCAAAAATTAGAATTTACGGCCATGATATTGATTTGCTTAGTGTTTCAAATGCTCCTCTTATGACACTTTCGGATGAGGCTAGCAACAGTTGGTATCAGCCTTATACTGTTCGTACTGTAAGCGGCGAGTATGCGTTTAACAAAGACATAAAAGATTCTATAATGTTTGAATACCATGACTGCGTGAATACAAATAATCTTCCTCCTATAGATATTGTGTTTGCGAGGGATTTGCTTGCGTTCTTGCCTGATGCTTCACGAGATACTCTTTTGTCTGAATTCAGTGAAAAAACTAAAGGCAATGGTGTTATTATAGTTGGAGATAATGAAAATATTCAGATTCCGGGTTGGAGCAAGGTAAATGCACTAGAAAATATTTCAGTATATAAAAAATAGATTAGAAAATATGTTTTTTTCAGGGGGTCATTAATGAGAGTAGAGTATATTAATCCATTTGTTGAAACTTCTTACCGTGTGTTAAAAGAAGTTTTGGGTGGGGCAGAAGTAAAAAGAGGCGACTTGTATTTAAAGTCAACTGCTATGCCTGTAATGGGTGTTGCGGCTCTTGTTGGTCTTGCAGGAGATGTTGAAGGCCGTGTTCTTTTTGATATGACTTTTGAAACTGCATTGAACATTGCTTCCAAGATGAATGAGGAAAAATTGCCGGCTTTTGATGATTTGGCAAAGGCTACTATCAGCGAACTTGCAAATTTGATTACAGCTCAGTCTGTTACAAAATTGCATGACCTTGGTTTTAAATTTGACCTTACACCTCCAGCCTTGTTTGCAGGTGAAAAAATGGAAATAGCGGCATTGGGCGGAACAACAGACAATGTAGAAGCTCTTATTGTTCCTCTTATTACTGACTATGGCAAAATTGAAGTTAATGTCGCAATTCGCGAGCGCACATAATATAAGGAGTTTAGAATGAAAACAAAACAGGATTTTCCATCTATTAATGAGCGTCCGCCTGAAGGTGAAAAACTTGACGGAACAAAGTACCGTGTGCTGGTTGTAGACGATTCTATGTTTGTTGCAAAACAGCTCACTCAGATTCTTTCTAGTGATGGCTATGAAATTGTTGCTACAGCTCAGGACGGAAAAGAAGGCGTTGACAAATATAAAGAGCTTTGTCCTAATGTTGACTTGGTGACAATGGACATAACAATGCCTCGCATGGACGGAATTACAGCCCTTGAGCAAATTATTGCTTTTGACAAAAATGCTAAGGTCGTAATGGTCAGTGCTCTTGGAAAAGAGGAGCTTGTAAAAAAATCTCTTCTTAGCGGCGCAAAAAATTATATTGTCAAACCTTTGGACCGTAAAAAGGTTTTGGAACGCATAAGCGCGGCTTTAAAATAGAATTATAAATTTTTTAGTAAAAAGGCTTCTTTAGTTTTAAAGAGGCCTTTTTTGTGTTGTATATTTTCATAAAAAAATGCTCTTGTTACGATTTAGCTTATTCTGCTTCTAGGTTCAGGCTCATTTTTTCCAAAAGATTTAAAAGCGTTTCTTTTTCTTCCATAGAGAAATTTTTATAGCAAATTGAAAGCAGTTTGTTTGAAATTTCGCTTGTAAAATTGTTGTATTTTTTTCCTTCGGCGGTTAGTGAAATTATTTTTTTCCGGCTGTCCTTGCTGCTCGGCATGGATTTTACAAGTTTTTCGTCTATTAATTTTCTGATTAAAAATGTTGTGGTGCTTTTGTCTCTGTTTATTTTTTTTGCAATTTCGCCCATGGACATTTCTGAATTTTCAGACAAAAGAAAAAGTATAAATCCGTGGGAAGATACAAAATTATGGCTTGCAAGCATTTTGTTTGTAAATTCTGCGGTCTGCGTGTGAATCCTTGAAATAAGTGAAATTACAGAATTGACATTATATTCCATATTTTTTTAATTTTATCATCAGCGTTGCAAATTGTCAGCAATTATATTACTATTTTTTTCATGTTTGGATTTTTCTTTAAAAAAAATTTATGCGATGTCTGGGACAATCTTTTTTATGTTGTTGTCTGCAACTTTTTTTCACTGGTTGCGCTCTTTGTTTCCTATCTGATTTTTATGTTTGCCTATAGCTCGCCTTTTTCTGGTGAAATTAGGGCGGCTTTGATTTTTGCTTCAGTTATGATTGGCTGCATTTTAATTTGTTCTGTTGGATTTGCCGCCGGAAAAAATGCTGCGAAAATTGCAAATTTTGATGCTCCACGATACAGTGAATTTTTCAAGGAGTTTTTGGCTTCATTTAAAAGCGGCGCATTGTTTGGACTGTTTTCCGGCGCATTAATTTGCATTGCGGCTGTGAGCTTGCCGTTTTATTTTAAAATGTGGAAATCAAGTGGAAGCTATGTTTGGTTTGTTTTTATGGTTTTGATATTTTGGTTTTTAGTTACAACTTTTTTTGCGCTCCAGTGGTTTTTGCCCGTAAGAAGCCTTATGAACAATGGTTTTAAAAAATGCCTCAAAAAATCGTACATAATTTTCTTTGACAATATTGGATTTACGTTTGTACTTTCTTTTGTTAACTTTCTGAATCTTTTGCTTACGGTTTTTACTTTTGGACTTTATCCGGGGATGACTGGAATTGTAATTACCAATACAAATGCGCTCAGGCTTCTTCTTTATAAATATGACTGGATTGAAGTGAATCCGGGACTTTCTGCAAAGGAACGCAAGAATGTGCCTTGGAACGATTTGCTTGCTAAAGATAAGAAACTTTTGGGACCAAGAACATTAAAAGGTTTCTTTTTTCCATGGAAAGAAAATAAAGCCTAAATTTTTACATTGTTGTTTTGTTTCTTGCGAATATTGACAAAAAAGCGTAAAGATTGCAAAATGACGCAATGTATACAATTGTTGAAATTTAATAAAAATAAGAGGCCATAATCTATGGAAGATGATATTCTTACAATTGAAGAAGTTGCAAAATATCTTCGTGTAAGCGAGCGTACTGTATATGACTGGGCTCAGAAAGGCGAAATTCCAAGCGGAAAAATTGGAACTGTATGGAGATTTAAAAAATCCGAAATTGAAAAATGGGTAAACGAACGGCTTTCTTCTAGTGGAAAATCAAATGACTCTGAAATTATTGTTCAGGTGAAAAATATACTTTCTCCAGAGCGGATTGTTTTTATGAATCATCAGACAAAGCATGATTCACTTGTCCGCCTTGCGCAGAATCTTGGTACAGCTCCTCAGGTAAAGGATGCAAAGGAACTTGAGGCTGAAATTTTAAAGCGCGAAGAACTTATGTCAACTTCTATTGGCAGAGGACTTGCAATTCCTCATGTGCGGCTTTCAAGTGTTACTGACCTTGTTATGTCTGTAGGAATTTCAAAATGCGACATAATTGGTTTTCAGCCTGTTGACGAGATTCCTGTAAGAATTCTTTTTATGATTGCAGCGGCGTATAATCAGCACAGCTATTATTTAAAGACACTTTCATTTTTTAGCGCGAAACTAAAAGATGCATCTTTAAGAGAAGCTCTTCTTAATTCAGAATCTCCTATGGATGCTTATAATCTTCTTATAAAATAAAACCGCATTGCTTCCTTGCGCTTAAATGTTCATGGAAGCAGTACGGGAATCCATTTCGAAAAATCGCTTTGGTTCTTGTCAATAATTCCCCAAGTTAACCCAGGAACTGTTGTTTCTCCTGTAAGATAAGTTTTACCTTCAACTGTAAAGCCAAATCCTGGGTGGGGCGAAACAAGTCCTGCAACCGCATGATGAAATTCGCTGCTTACAAAAATTATTGAATCTATGTTCATGCTTTGAAGAATTACGGCAATTAACATAGATCTTGAGTCGCAGTCGCTTCCGCCGCCGGAAATTATAGATGGAAGGGATGCAAAGTCGCTTGCAGTTTTTTCCCTTTCGTATTTGAATCCTTGAGTCCATGATAAAAGTTTCTGTGCAAAATCAGTTTCGTCCTTGCATTCTGGCGCAAGAGTTCCGTAAATGTCAAAGGAAACTTTTTGAAGCCGCTTGCATGAATCTTTGAAAATCATTCTGTAGTAGCGTTGCCATGCTTCTTTCCAAAGCGGACTGTTTATGTACATTTGAAGCACTTTGTATTCGCGCTCAATAAGGTATTCTGAATTTTTGCAGTCAAGCGAATCAATTTGACTGGAAACTTCTTTTTTGTCTATAAGAAGTTTTATTATTTGCTCTTTGCCGGAAGCAGGATGATATAGAGATGTGAAAAGTCCCGGTGAAAAACAGCTTTCTGAATCAACACAAAGAGAATCAATAAAACTTTCAATAAGAAAACTTGCATTGTTAAAATATTCTGCGCCACACCAGGAAATTATGACTGCAATGCTTTTGTTTTCTGGAATTGAAGAGGCGGCCGCGTACCCTTGTGATTCTGCTCCAGAAATTTTTCCTTTGAATGCTGCAATGCAGGCTTCATTATTTCTCCATTGCGCAGTTTTTGTTTCAAAAGTTTTAAGATTGAGTTTTTGGGTTGTGTTTTCCAATGCTTCTTTAGCGGAAGTGAATTTTTCTTTCTTGTAAATTTTAACTATTGAATTTACAGGAGCAATTTTACTTTGCAGAAGAAATGAATCTTCTCCTTGAGATTGGACGAGCACAAATTCTTCCGGCAAATCGATAAAAACTGAATTGGAAAATCCTTCAAATGAAACTCTGTGCGCAAAAATTTCTATTGAAATAAAAAAGAAAAATGCAAGAGTGGAAGTTTTTTTTGCAATGCTTGTCATTTTTATAAACCTCAATTAATATTGAACTCTAAATGTTGGGTTTGTTTCAAATGTTCTTGATATTTGAAACTCTTTGTATTTTTATTTTCGGCAAATGAAAACTTTTTCTATAATTTTTGAAAATGAAGAAATTCTTCTTGTGAATAAGGAAGCTGGCGTTTCGGTTCAGGGAGGAGCTGGCATTGCTCATCCGCTTGATGCTGAGCTTTCTCTTCAGCTTGGATATAAAATTTTTCTTGTTCACCGTTTGGACAAAGAAACTTCCGGCATTCTTGTTGTTGCAAAAAATGCGCTGGCTGCTGCAAAGTGGACGAACTTGATTTCTGGCGGAAAAGTAAAAAAAGAATACACTGCGGTTTGCTTTGGAATTCCTTTTGTTAATGGAAAAAAATGTTACTCTGGTGTTTTAGAAGGAACTGTTGAAGCGCATGGAAGAACTCAGGCTGCAAAAACTTTTTTTAAAGTTGAATCAGTTTGGGATGTAAAAATTCCAGAGACGGATGAAAAAATGGAGCTTAGTTTTTTAAAGCTTACTTTGGGAACTGGTCGTATGCATCAGATAAGAATTCAACTTGCGAAGGCTTTTTGTCCAATTGCAGGCGATGATAAGCATGGAGATTTTAAAAAGAATAAGCTTGCAAGAAAAATCGGAATTAAAAAGCTTCATCTTGCGGCTGTAAGACTTTCTTTGCCTATTGATGGTAAAGTGCAGACTTTTGAAATTCCGCTTCCAGAACATATCAAAAATACGTTATGCAGTCAGTAAAAAGTTTCGTTATTGACGTATTTATTTGTTTTATGGTAGTATATTATACTTATTCGTTATTATTTATAGGAGTTCCGTATGTCAGGACACAGTAAATGGTCAACCATTAAACACGCAAAGGGTATTGCTGATGCAAAACGTGGAGCGCTTTTCACAAAATTCATAAAGGAAATTTCTATCGCAGCAAAAATGGGTGGAGGAGATCCTGATTCTAACCCTCGCCTTAGAACTGCCATGCTCAAGGCAAAAGCTGCTTCTATGCCAAAAGACAATATTGAGCGCGCTATAAAGAAAGGAACTGGTGAACTTGGCGCAGTTTCTTATGAAGAACTTGTTTATGAAGGATATGCTCCAGGCGGAGTTGCAGTTCTTGTAGATGTTCTTACAGACAATAAGAACCGTGCTGCTGCTGATGTTCGCAATATTTTCAACAAAAACGGTGGAAACCTTGGAACAACAGGTTCTACAAGCCGTATGTTTGAACGCAAAGGCGTTATCGAATATGATGCTGAAAAAGTAAGTGAAGACGATGTTATGAGCGTTGCTGTTGAAGCTGGCGCAGAAGATGTTGTAAACGAAGATGGAGTTATCACAGTAACAACAGATCCTGCTTCATTTGACGCAGTTCTTGAAGCTCTTCAGACTAAAGAATGGGAAACACTTTCTGCTGCTGTTTCTATGGTTCCGTTTAACTATACAGCGGTTGATGCGGAAACTGCAAAGAAAGTTCAGAAGCTCTTGGACAAACTTGAAGAAAATGATGATGTTCAGAATGTTTATTCAACTGTTGAATATCCAGAAGACTTCGATCCAGAAGCTTAAGTTTTGACTTTTTAGTTTTTGTGCAGGCATTTGGCGCGGAATTTTTGTTTCGTCCAAGTGCCTTGTTTTTTTTCAGAATAGATGAAAAAACGCCGGATTATAGGCATAGATCCCGGGCTTGCTCACACTGGGTTCGGAATAATTGACTGTGAAAATTCTAAAATTTCTCTTGTGAGTTATGGAGTTATAGAAACTTCAAGTACTGATTCGCATGAAGTACGCTTGCTTTACATTTACAATAAACTTCTGGCGATTTTAAATGAATTTCGACCTACAGAAGCTGAAATGGAAACTTTGTTTTTTGCACGCAATACAACTAGCGCGCTTGCAGTGGCAGAGGCGAAAGGCGTTGTTAGTTTGTGTCTTGTTCAGCAGGCAATTCCAATTTTTATGTACGCGCCGAATCAGATAAAATGCGCGGTAACAGGAACAAAAAGTGCGGATAAAGATACGGTTGCTCGGTATGTTCAACTTCTATTGAATTTAAAAAATCCGCCTTCGCCTGACCACGCAGCAGACGCTCTTGCTGGAGCTATAACGCATTTTCACAGCACTTTGTCTGCATAGAATAAATTTTTGCGTTTCCCTTTTTTTCAACTATGTTTATAATTTCTATCTTTGAAAGAACCCAAAGCATAAGGTTTGCATCGCTTCTTTTTATAAGAGGAGTGTTTTTCTTTAAATGTTCAAAAAAATCTTTTGAAGTAAATGTGCCTGGAAGATTTTTTGGAATCAGTTTTTTGTAAGAAGATTTTCCGTGAAGTGTAAAAATTTTTCCTGTTTGCTCAAGGCGCTTTCCTATTTTTTGCCAGTTTTTTTTGAATCTTCGCCTTTTGTTTTTTGACTGGACCGGCTCTTCTGTTTTTACGCGCTCTTCTGTTATTTCAGCTTCGATTATTTCCAGCGTGAAATTTTTCTTTAGCAAAACGGGAACAAGAGATGTTATTTCCTTAAAAACTGAATATATGTTTTTTTTTAAAGGGCTTTTTCTTCTTGTAATTTTTCCTGTTGAGGCGTCTTTGGTTTCTATATATTTTACAGTTGCAAGCGGATATACAATTTTTATTTTTCGTTTTTCGGATAAAAAGAATTCTGTTTTTTTGAGCAGTTTTCCAAGAGTTCCGGTCTGAATTTCTATGATTCCGCCGTCAGGACAAAGAATATCCGCAATATATGCGCCGATTTTTACTTCTGATTTTCCGTTGCACTGAATTCTGTAAAGTGCTTTTAGTGACTTGTGAAGGCTTGTTTCGTTCAGTGTGTTTATCATTTTATTTCAGTCTGCGGATTTTTATCAGATATGAAAAAGATTCTCAACTATACAGTTTTAAAGTTTAGTTGAATTTTCAACTGTAAAAATCAGACTATCGGAGAGTTTTTGCATTGACATTACGTTTTTTTCTGATAAAATGTTTAATAAGTGGGAAATAGTGGGGTAAAGTGGTGGATAGTGGCATGGAAATGCTTTTTGGCGAGTACAACAACACGCTGGATGACAAAGGAAGAATTCAGTTTCCGGCGAAGTTGCGTTCTGTTTTGCAGCAGGAAAGTCTTGTTGTAACTCAGGGGCTCGACCGCTGTCTTATGATTTTCTCCATTGATGAATGGACTTCTCTTAATAAAAAAATCGTGGACTCGGCGTCTTTGTTTAATGATCAGAAACGCCTTGTTATGCGACGTTTTATTGCGCCTGCACAAAAATTGGATTTTGATAAATCCGGCCGTCTTTCTATTCCCCAGACGCTTAGAGATTACGCGGAACTAAAAGGTGAATGTACAATTCTTGGAATCAACAAGTATATGGAGCTTTGGGATTCTGAAAAGTACAAGGCTTATCTTGAAAAAACTGAAGATTCCTTCCTTGAAGCTGCGGAAACTATGGGTGATATTTTGATGTGAGTTTTGCCGCTCAAAAAATTAGGCTGGAAAAAAAGTGGAAATTGTTCATACTCCTGTATTGCTAAATGAATGTCTCAAATTCCTTTCTCCGGTAGGCGAACCGTTTGAAAAGGACGCCTTTATGATTGATTCTACTTTGGGGGAAGGCGGACATTCGTTTAATTTTCTAAAAAATTTTCCATCTTTAAAAATTCTTGGACTTGATGCCGACAGCGTTATTCAGGCAAGGGCGAAAGAACGTCTTTCAGAATTCGGGGAGCGGATGAGGTTTTATAACGGCTGGTTCAACGATTTTTACTGCAATTACCCTGAAGAAAGAAAGCCAGACTTGATTTTGTTCGATTTGGGAATCAGTGTTTTTCATTATGAAAAAAGCGGCAGAGGATTCTCATTTCGCCATGATGAAAAGCTTGACATGAGGTTGAATCCGAATACAAAAGAAAGCGCCGCCGACATTGTTAACGAAATGCCGGAAGATGAGCTTGCGAATATGATTTATCTTTATTCAGATGAAAAATATTCAAGGCGAATTGCAAATGCGATTGTTTCTGCAAGAAAATCTCAGAAGATTGTTTCAACAAAAGCTCTTGCGGACATAATTTTCAATGCCGTTCCTTCAAAATATAAATACGGAAATATTCATCCTGCGACAAGAACTTTTCAGGCTTTGAGAATTCTTGTTAACAGCGAGCTTAAAAGGCTGCCGCAAGCAATCCATGCTGCGTTTAATGTTCTTGTTCCGGGCGGAAAAATGGGTGTTATAACATTTCATTCGCTTGAAGACAGAATTGTAAAAAATTATTTTCGCAATCTTGGAAAGCAATGTGTTTGTCCTCCTGAATTTCCTGAATGCGTTTGCGGCGGAACTCCATGCGCGGAAATTTTGACAAGAAAACCAGTCGAGCCTTCCGAAGAAGAAATCAAAACAAATTCTCCTTCCAGAAGCGCAAAACTTCGTGTTGTTAGAAAACTCCGGGATGCGGACAAGTTTCGGCTTTATGGAGTGGAGGCTTTGTAATGAAGATAAAAAGTTTGCTGAAAAATTTTTGCCTTGTTATATTCGCTTTGGGAATTCCTGGACTTTTAATTTTAAATGGAATTCAGTCAAGCAAATACCGCGAGCTTAAAAAAGAAGTTTCTGAGCTTGAAAAAAAACAAGAAAAACTCATAGAGGAAAATAAAAAACTTATAACGGATATAAGCGTTCTTTCAAGTTCAGATAGAATTGAAACTATCGCCGAAAATGATTTGGGCATGAGAAAGGCTGAAACCGAAGAAATTGTGCGTGTGGAGATGAGAAAAAATGAACGAAAATGATTCGCTTTTGTCGCTGGAAGAAATACTTGAAGCCGTTAATGGCGTGCATGTTCTTGGAAACGCTCCGCTTTGCATAAAATCCGTTCAGACAGACAGCCGTTTGGTTGAAGAAAATACTCTTTTTGTTCCGCTTATTGGCGAAAAGCAGGACGGACATTCTTATATTCCTCAGGCAATTGAAAAAGGTGCAAGCGCAGTTTTTATCCGCATGAAAAATTTTGAAGACAACGGAAATTATTTTGTTGAGCTTCATGAAAAAAATCCTTCTGTAATTTTTATCGCTGTAGAAAATACTCTTGAAGCTTTGCAGAAAGCTGCTGCTCGTTACGTGGAAAAATTTCCGCATCTTATAAAAATTGGTGTTACAGGTTCAAGCGGAAAAACGACAACAAAAGAAATTCTAGTTTCAATACTTTCGCAAAAATACAATGTTGTTTCCAATAAAGGAAATTTAAACAGCGAGACAGGACTTCCGCTTTCTGTGTTCAATATAAGAGCTGAGCATGAGTGTGGTGTTTTTGAAATGGGAATGAACCGCGAAAATGAAATCGGAGAAATTGCTTCCGTGCTGAAGCCGCGTTTTGCTATTGTAACAAATATTGGTACGGCGCATATTGGAATTCTTGGAAGCCGTGAAAATATTGCAAAGGAGAAGTCAAAAATTTTTAGTTATTTTGGCGGATTTGGAACTGGCGTAATTCCATCTGACGATGATTTTTCAGATTTCCTAAAAAACGAAATTGATGGAAAAGTTGTATTCTACGGAAATGACACAGATTCAGATTCTGTAAAATATATTTGCGACTTGGGATTGAAAGGAACAAAATTCAGCATAGACGGAATTGAAACTGTTTTGCCGCTTCCTGGAAAATACAACTATAAAAATGCGCTAGGCGCGATTGCTCTTGCGCAAGTGCTTGGACTTTCTTCCCGGCAAATTTCAGATGGAATTTCTAGTTTAAAGCCGTTGTCTGGACGCTCTGAAATTCTTGATGGAAAAAATTTTTTTATTATGCAGGACTGCTACAATGCGAATCCTGATTCAATGGAAAAAGCAATTGAATTTGTCGGCTCTGTAAAAAAAGATGCGGATGCAAAAAAAATTTTTGTTCTTGGCGATATGCTTGAGCTTGGCTCTGATTCAAAATCTGCGCATGAAAAAACTGGGCTTCTTGCTGCAAACTCTGACGCCGACCTTGTGATTTTTATTGGAACAGAAATGAAATCCGCTTTTGAAAAGGCAAAAAATTCTTCTGAAAAAAATATTATTTTCATTGCAGGAAATTCTCAAGGTTCAATGGAAAAGGCTGCTTTGGAAATAAAAAAAGTTTTGCACGGAATTTTAAATTCAATTGTGTTCATAAAAGGTTCAAGAGGAATGGGGCTTGAGCGGATTTCAAAAATTTTGCTTGGCGGAGATGAGTGATTATGGGAGAATACAGATTTTTTCCTGACCGTCCTGTTTCAAACTATAGAAAAAGCGATTCAGTTTTTATTGTCTGCACTTTGCTTTTGTGGGGACTTGGAATTTTTACGCTTTATGTTTGTTCTCCTGGAGTTGGAGAGCGGTTCTTCGGAAATAAAAATTATTTTTTAAACAGGCAAATTGTTTCTTCTGTAGTCGGATTTGCCGGACTGATTTTTTTTGCAGTTGTTCCAGTAAAGAAAATTCGGAAATTTGTTTTTATGTTTGCCGTGATTGCTTTTGTTCTTTGCATTCTTGCGTTTCTTCCTGGAATTGGAAGCGAAAGAAAAGGAGCTTCAAGATGGATTGTGATTCCGCATTTATTTTCTTTTCAGCCGTCGGAGCTTGTGAAGTTTGCAATTGTAATGTATTTGGCACACATGTTTGACGCGCATTCTTCTGAATATGAAGAAAGCTCCAAGGAATTTATTTATCCAGTTGCGGCGCTTTTGCTTTTCGTTATTGTGATTTTTTGCCAGAGAAATTTGTCCACAGGAATTTTTGTTTTTGCCCTTGGTGTGGCAATGTTTATTTTGTCCGGCGCATCTTTGAAATGGCTTGTTCCGTTTTCTATTCTTGCGATTCCTGCCGCTGTTATTTTGATTTCCATGGAAGAATATCGCTTGATGAGAATTCTTGCGTATCTTTTTCCTGAAAAATTCAGGTTAACAGCTGGTTACCAAACTTCAGCATCTGAAAGAGCAATTGGCGCAGGTGGAATTTGGGGAACTGGAATTGGAGACGGGCTTGAAAAAATTTCTGCAATTCCTGAAATTCAGACTGACTATATTTTTTCAGGCTGGGCTACAATGATGGGACTTTTTGGCGTAACGTCTTATTTTATTTTGCTTATAGTTTTTGCTTGCCGCGGATTTAAAATCGCTCTTAGCTGTCCGGATCGGTTTGCGGCTTACGGCTCATTCGGATGCACGCTTTGCATTTTTTGCCAGTCGGTTTTTAACTGCGCTGTTGTCTGCGGAGCTTCACCTACAACAGGAATTCCTTTGCCGTTTTTTTCTTCGGGAGGTTCGTCTCTTATAATAACACTTTGCATGTGTGGATTTGTTATAAACGCTTCCCACTGCGATGCCGATAAAGAATCAGGGCAAACTTTGAAAAATAAATTTGATAATATTGAAACAATTGGGGGAGTTGTAGTTGAATATGAGTGACGCGGCGATTTCTGATTTTGATGAATTTTTTGGTTCCTTTGAATCTGTAAAAACTTCTGAAAAGGCGGACCAGAAGACAAGTGAAAAAAAATATATTGTTCTCAAAATTGTTGTTTTTGTGCTTGGATTTTTTCTTTTTGTTGAAGGAATTATCTACGCTCTTGTGCTTCCGTGTTTTGGACGTCCAGCTATAATTTATTCAGGCTTGGATTCTTTTGCGCGGAAAGACATTGCGGAACGCCTTGCGCCTATTTCAAATTCATCTTGGACAGGATTTGATACAGACCGCGCGGCTTCGATTTTGAGCAATGTTTCTTATATTGAAAGAGTTTCTGTTGACAAACGTTTTCCAGATAAAATTTTTATTTCTGTGAAGGAAAGAGTTCCTGTTGCAAAAACTATTCTTTCTGTAAATGGCGTGTCAAAGTCTGTTCAAATCGACGAAAATTGTGTACTATTCAGCATACAGTCAGATTCCATTTTGCAGGACAGTTCTGTTCCTCTTATTTCAGGACTTCCTATTGAAAATCTTCAGGAAGGGATGAGGCTTCCGGCAAAGTACCGTGTGCTTATGGAGCAAATTTCAGCGATTAGAAATTTGCCTCAGAAATATTTTGCCGCGATTTCAGAAATTCAGGTTGTGCCTAAAGAGTATGGAAACTACGAACTTGTTTTGTATCCTACGCAGGCAAAAGTCAGAGTTCTTACCGACCGCTCTTTGACTGAAGATGCGCTGAAGTACATGATGGTTGTTCTTGACGTTGTAAATTCTATAGAACCGGATGTTGTGGAAGTTGATTTGCGATACGATTCGCTTTCATACAGATGCCGTTGAGTGAGGAATATTTTGGCTCGGACGATTGTTGGTCTTGATATTGGCACTTGCTGGATCAGGACAGTTATTGCAGAAATAAATGCAAATGACGAAATTGAAATAATAGGAATTTCAAAAAAGCCGTCTCAGGGAGTTAGAAACGGAATAATCGTCAATATTGATGCAACAAAAAATGTAATAAAAGAAACAATTGAAGCTGCCGAAATCAGTGCGGGAACAACAGTTGTTGAAGTATATACTTCAATTGGCGGTTCACAGGTTACAAGTCTTCCTTCTACTGGCGTTGTTGGTGCAGATCCTAAAGGCGGAAACCGTGAAGTTGAAATCAAGATGGAAGCAAAAAAACGTGCGTTGGATTGCGCCCAGGCTGTTTCAATTCCGCTGAATGAAATTCTTCTTCACATTCTTCCGCAGGAATATCTTGTTGACGGAAGAGAATATGCGAATCCAATCGGAATAAAAGGCGTGCGGCTTGAAGTAAAAACTTTGCTTTTAAAAGTTTCAACTTCGGCCTATGCAAATATAAACGAATGCATAATGCGCGCTGAATATCAGCTTAGAAGAATTACACTTAAAACTTTGGCGGCTGCCTATGCAACTTTAAGGGAAGACGAGCGCGATCTTGGCTCTATTTTAATTGATTTGGGTGGCGGCTCTACCGATGTAATTGTTCTTAACAAAGACGCTCCGGTTTTTACAACTTCAATTCCTGCAGGCGGAAACCGTGTTACAAACGATATTTCAGAAGTAATGGGCGTTCCTTTTTCTGTAGCTGAAGAATTGAAAATAAAGTACGGCACTTGCTGGCTTAATGAAGGCGAAGAAAATGAGGAAGTTATAATTCCCGGGGTTGGAGGACTTCCTCCTGAACTTACGAATAAAGCTGCCTTAAGTGAAATTATAACGGCTCGGGTTGAAGAAATACTTGTTTCTGCAAAAAAAGAAGTTGTCAGACATTCTGGACTTACGGAGCTTAGGGGAACGATTGTTCTTACTGGCGGCGGCGCTCTTATGCCTGGCATCGAGACTCTTGCACAGGAAGTTTGGAAGACAACTGCTGTTAGAATCGGTTGCTGCGCGGATTTTGGCGGTGCTGATGATTCTTATAGAAACGCAGATTTTGCGACTGCTGTGGGACTTGTTCTTGCGAATAAAAACGATGATTCTTCTGCGGCAGTTTCCCATAAAGTTTCAAAAAAACAAAAGCAGGATTCCAAGCCTAGCTGGTTTAAAAACTTGCTAAAAAAGATAAACTGATAAACTAAATATTTTTGGATGCGCTCTGCTTTTAATGGGGATTAAGAAACAGAATGCGCGGGTCGGGAGGAAAATATGGAATTTACAAATGTTGAAGATACGTCTTCTCAAAAAATGAATGTGCCGCTGAATGGTTCAGTTTTGCAGCCGCCTTCAAATGTTGCAAATGACGAGCCGTTAAATTTTGATGATGAGCTTGGTGACATAAATCCCACTGTTATAAAAATTATTGGCTGTGGCGGTGGTGGCTCCAGTGCGGTTCAGCGCATGATTGAAGACGGAGTTTCTGGTGTTCAGTTTATTGTTTTAAATACAGACAAACAGGCTTTGCATAAATCAACTGCGCAGCTAAGAGTTCCAATCGGACAGAAAATTACAGGCGGACTTGGCGCGGGCGGAAATCCTGCTGTTGGCGAAAATGCCGCAAAAGAAGATGCCGAACGTATTTCAAGAATTATTTCAGGCGCAAACATGGTTATTATAACTGCAGGAATGGGCGGAGGAACTGGAACTGGTTCTGCGCCTGTTGTTGCAGAACTTTCACATAACGCTGGAATTCTTACGATTGCCGTTGTTACAACTCCTTTTGAATTTGAAGGAAAAGTCCGCATGGATAACGCTATGGAAGGACTTGAAAAACTCAGGCAGAATGTAGACAGTTTGATTGTTCTTCCTAATGATTTGATTTTTAAGGCTGTTGAAAATGTAGACCACCGCATGACTTTTAGAGAGCAGTTTAAATTTGCAGACGGACTTTTGTGCGCTGGAGTAAAGGGAATTACAGAACTTATCACTCAGCCTGGCGATATAAACCTTGATTTTGCTGATGTAAGAAAAATAATGTACGGTTCAGGCGACTCGATTCTTGGCGTTGGAAAAGGCAAAGGCGAAAATAGAGTCAACGAAGCTGTTGAAGGTGCAATTGCAAATCCGCTTCTTGAAAACCGCCAGATTGACGGCGCAAGAAAAATTCTCATTAATATAACAAGCAATGGAAATTTGGATTTGGAAGAAACCCAGGATATTGTTAATTTAATCAAGCATTCAGCAAGCAAAGAGGCGGAAATAATCTTTGGGCTTTCAGAGAATTCTGCAATGGAAGACGACGAAGTTTCCGTTACTGTAATTGCAACCGATTTTAGCGGCAATGATGACTTTGCAACTTCAGTTCCTTTGGAAGAAGATGAAAAAGATGATTCTGTTGCTGACTATGGCGAATTTATCCGTGCTTTGGGCGGAAAAACTGAATCAGAATCAAAGCCTGCAAAAACTTCAGAACATTTTAGTTCCATAGATTTTAAGAATTCTTCAGTTGAAAATTCTGTTTCAAAAGAAAATGATGAAACTTCATTTGCTCCAGCGGAATCTCTTGGTGAGCGGGAAACTGTTTCGCTTGTAGAAAATCAGCCTGAAGAAAAAAATTCTACAGAAGAAAAAAGGCCGTTTTCAGGGCACAAGCTTCCTGCGGGAATAAAAATTGATCCGAACGACATAAATCAGCCGGCAATTTATAGAAAACGCCTGAACGGACTTTCGCGCTCCATAGATTTGACGCAGCTTTAATTTATGGAAAAAAAATCTCTGCTTCAGGAATTTTACAGTGAGCTTCTTTTTGTGGAAAATCACGGAAAACTGACGGCGGAAACTTATTTAATTTGCGTTCAGGAATTTCTTGACTATCTGGAAAAAAACGAAACGCCGCTAGAAAATGTTACAGTTCAAACTTTGCTTTATTATGCGGCTTTTAGAAAAACTTCCGGAAGAAAAGAAATTACGCTTGCAAAAGATTTGTCTGCGCTTAGAATTTTTGGTTCGTTTTTAGTCCGAAAAAAAATATGGATTGAAAATTTTGCGCATGAAATTGGAAAACCGAAAGTTTCGAGAGCCTTGCCAAAAGTTTTGGAAGTTAAACAGGTTGACAGTCTTTTATCTTCAATTGATGTGAAAAAGCCGCTTGGAATAAGAGACCGCGCGTTGTATGAAGTGATTTACAGCTGCGGACTTCGGATTAGCGAGGCTTGTTCACTTTTAATTTCGAATGTTCATTTTGATGAAAAACTGATTCTTGTCTGCGGAAAAGGCAGCAAAGAGCGTCTTGTTCCGTTTGGTGAGGATGCGGCGTTTTGGCTTAAAAAATGGATTTTTGAAATTCGTCCCGGATTCGTGGGAAGTAGAATTATTCCCGAAGTTTTTGTAAATTCTAAAGGGAATCCTATTTCAAGAAAAGGAATTTGGAAGAATTTCAAGAAAATGGGGAAAAAAACTGGAATTGAAGCGAAAGTCCACACTTTGCGCCATTCCTTTGCAACTCATTTGCTTTCAGGCGGAGCGGACTTAAGATCAGTGCAGGAACTTTTGGGACACTCTGATTTGTCTACGACGCAAATTTATACGCACATAGACGATTCAAGACTTGAAGAAAGCCACAGGGATTTTTTTCCAGGCCATAAAACTGAATAAAACAACGGAGGATTTTTATGAAAAAAATTATTAAAATTTCGTTTGCGCTTTTTATTGCTTTTGCGGCGATTTCTTGTTCTCCTTCTTATAATTCTGTAAAGCGAATGCAGCGAATTGAGGAAGGTGTTTCAAATCCTACGACAAAAGAAGAACTTGAGGAAGCTATAAAAAAATACGATGCCCGCGCAATGGATTTAGCTTTAACAGAAGGTCAGATTGGAATTTGGTATAAAATTCTTGGAACTCGTTATATTGACCAACAAATGTACGGAAAAGCTTTGGAATGTTTTCAAAAGGCTTTGTCTTATTATCCGGACAACGCAAATCTTTATTATTACGTAGGAAGCTGCGCAGGACACATGGCTAATGCGAGCCTTGATTTTGATGCGAAAGGAACTTCCTCAGATGAAGCGATAAAAAAAATGAATTATCTTCGGCTTGCGGAAAATTCGTATCTTCAGGCATTAAAAATTGATCCTAATTATTACCGTGTTTTGTACGGACTTGGAATTCTTTATGTTTTTGAATTCGGTCAGGGCGACAAGGCGGTTCCTTATCTTGAAAAATTCCTTTCTGTTCAAACTAGAGACACAAATGCAATGTTTGCTCTTGCAGGCGCGTATTATTTAACATATCAGTTTGACAAGGCAATTGAACTTTACGACAAGATTATTGAGCTAAAGCCCAATGCTGAAAAAGTTCAGGCTGCCCAGGAAAACAAAAAGAAATGCCTTGAACTTCAGTATAAATAAAATTTGCATTTTATAACAGTTTTTTATATCTTTTTCTTGTGGATATTTTAGACATTGCAATTTCATCAATAACATTCCTTTCTGCCAAAGAAAAAATTCTTTTAAAGAAAAATATTGACAGCATGGATAATCTTGCGTTACTGTCTATAGAAGAGCTTTCTACTATTATAGGCAGAAGTTTGGGAAGGGCGGTTTGGAATGGAAATGTTTGCAGGGCTTTCGCTGAAAAAAGTTTTAGGCTTGCAGAATCAAAAGGGATAAATTCCGTTTTTTATTATGAAGCGGAATTTCCTGCTATGCTTAGGACTATTCCAGATCCTCCTTATGCATTTTTTTACCGTGGAACTTTAGAAGCCTTGAAAAAGCCTTGTGTTTCTGTTGTGGGAACAAGACGTGTTTGTGAAAAGACTGCGCGTGCGGCTTTTGGCTTTGCAAAGGAGGCTGCTTTTTCCGCTCAGACTGTCATTTCAGGACTCGCGAATGGAATTGACAGTTTTGCTCATAAAGGTGCTCTTGCCTCTGGAATTTTACAGTCAACTGCGGCGATTCTTCCGTGCGGAATAGATACAGTTGTTCCGTATGGAAACAGAAGTCTTGCCCAGCAGATTGTAAAAGACGGTGGATTTATTGCAAGTGAATATGTTCCCGGCATTCCTGCTGAGCCTTGGAGATTTGTTCAGCGGAACAGGCTTGTGGCGGCATTGTCTTCATGCACTGTCGTTGTTCATGCTCCTGCTGGAAGCGGTGCTCTTATTACTGCTGATTTCGCCCTTGATTACAACCGTGATGTTGTTTTTCATTCGGCTGGATTTTGCAGTGAAGCTGAAAAAAATGGGCGTGGCGGAAAGAAAAATGTCCGTGCTTCTGAAAAGTTTATTGAGGAAGGAGCTCCGGTTATAGAAAACTATGCGGATTTTGTCGCGGTAAGAAAAAATGCTCCGGGATTTAAAGTCTGTAAAAATAAAGGACAGCTTGAATTTTTTGATTCGTGCTGACAGGTGGATTATGGCTGAAAAAACTGCTAAAAAAACATCGAAAAAAGAGACTAAAAAGAACACTCTGATTATTGTTGAGTCTCCTGCGAAAGCAAAGACAATTGAGCATTATCTTGGAACTGGCTACACGGTAAAGGCTTCTATGGGACATCTTATTGATTTGCCCAAAAGCCGCATCGCAATCGATGTAAATAATAATTTTCAGCCGGAATATATAACTGTCCGCGGGCGTGCAAAGCTTTTAAAGGAACTGCAAAAAGATGCAAAAAATTCTTCTGGCGTTTTGCTTGCATCGGATAATGACCGCGAAGGTGAAGCAATTGCTTGGCATTTGAATAATGCGCTCAAGGAAAAAACAGAAGCTCCTATACATCGCATTGTTTTTAATGAAATCACTCCGGTTGCAATAAAAGAATCTGTAAAAAATCCACGTGAAATAGACGAGGCAAAGGTAAATGCGCAGAAAGCCCGCCGTGTTCTTGACAGGCTTGTTGGCTATAATTTGAGTCCGCTTCTTTGGAAAAAAGTAAAAAATGGACTTAGCGCTGGTCGTGTTCAGTCTGTTGCGTTGCGTCTTATTTGCGAGCGTGAAAAGGAAGTTGAAGATTTTATTCCTGAAGAATATTGGTCTCTTGATGCGGATTTTGCAAAGGGAAAGAATAAATTTACGGCTCAGCTTGTCCAATACAAAGGAACAAAGCCTGAACTGAAAAATGAAAATGCTGTTAATGATATTATAAAAGAAATTCAAAACAGCGAATGCAAAGTTTTAGATATAAAGGAAACTGAAAAAACTGTTCGTCCAAAGCCGCCTTTTACGACTTCAAAACTTCAGCAGGCAGCGGCAAACAGGCTCAGTTTTACTTCAAGAAAAACAATGCAGATTGCCCAGCGTCTTTATGAAGGCGTGCAGATTGGAAACACGCGCGTTGGACTTATTACCTATATGCGTACCGATTCTGTCCGCATAAGCCAGACTGCTATAAATGATGTAAGAGACTGGATTGGAAAAAATTTTCCGGAGGATCTTCCTGCTGAAAAAATTGAGTATGCGGTTGGAAAAAGCGCGCAGGATGCCCACGAAGCAATTCGTCCGACTTATGTAAAGTATACTCCAGACAGCGTAAAGGAATATTTAACTCGTGAAGAACTTCGCTTGTATTCAATTATTTGGGAACGTTTTGTTTCGAGCCAGATGAACAATGCAAAGTCAAAGACAACCAGCGTTGATATTCAGGCTGGAGACGCTTTGTTCCGTGTGAGTGCAAGCAAGCTAAGCCACAAAGGCTTTTATAATGTTATAAAGACACTTTCTTCTAAAGAAGATGTAACCGGAAGCCTTCCATCTCTCAAGATTGGCGAAATTCTTTCAAGCGGAAAATTTTACCCTGAACAGCATTTTACTCAAGGCCCGGCCCGTTACACCGACGCTTCAATGGTAAAAACTTTGGAGGAAAAAGGAATTGGCCGCCCGTCAACTTACGCGCCTATAATTTCAGTTTTGCTTGACCGCTATTATGTTACACGGAATAATAAGCAGCTTGTTCCTACGATGCTCGGAAAAATTATCTGTAAAATTCTTGTGGAATCATTTCCCGATGTTATAAATGAGCAGTTTACTTCGGAAGTTGAAAATGATCTTGACAAGGTGGAGCAGAATGAGCTTGTCTGGAACAATATGATTGCGGATTTCTTTGGACCGTTTAAAAATCGTGTTGAAGAAGTCATGGAAAATCAGGAAAGTTTAAAAGGAACACTTGATGAGCCTACTGACGAAATCTGTGAAAAGTGTGGAAAACCAATGGTGAAAAAACTTGGCCGCTTCGGGTATTTTCTTGCCTGTTCTGGATTTCCTGAGTGCCACAATACAAAAAGTGTTCCGCTTGCAAAATGTCCGCGAAAAGGCTGCGATGGACATATCGTTGCAAGAAAAACAAAAGGACGCGGAAAAGAATTCTATGGATGCACAAATTATCCAGAATGCACATTTATTTCGCATTTTAAGCCGATTGACGTTTATTGCCCTAAGTGCGGATGGTTTCTTGTTGAAAAATATGACAAGAAAAACGGCTCATATAAAAGCTGTATAAATCCTGACTGCGACTATCTCCATTCAGCGGATGAAGCAGTTGCTGCTGAAGCTGCAGGAGAATTTGCAAAGGCAAATAAGGCTGATAAAGAGTCAAAAGAATCCCAAAATGCCTGAAACTCTCTTTGAATGTTCCGAAGAATTTTTGGTTTACCTTGGAAGTGTGCGCGGACTGTCTGAAAATACAGTTTTGTCTTACCGGCAGGATTTGGCTCATTTTTGCGAATTTTTTGGAAATGATAAATTGCCAGAAGAACTTACACTGGAAGATTTGCGGCTTTTTGTTGGAGAATTGAGCCGTAAAAAATATTCAGTGGCTTCTGTAAATAGAGTTATTTCCGCAGTCAGAGGATTATTTGCATATTTAAAGAAATTTGGTTATATTTCTAAAAACGTTTCTTATGAGCTAAAGTGTCTTCGCCAGCCTAAAACACTTCCGCGCTTTATGTCTCAGACTGAAATTGACAATGTTTGCCGTCAGCCTGAAAAAAAAGAACTTTTGTGGGCATCAAGGGACAAGGCGATTTTTGAAATGATGTATTCTTCTGGATGCCGTGTGAGCGAGCTTGCTTCCTTGAAATTTCAGGATTTTACAAGTGATTTTAAAAGCGCGATTGTTACTGGAAAAGGAAAAAAAGACCGCCGCATTTATTTTGAGCAGGACGCAAGAAACGCCCTTATGCTTTATTTGAAGGAACGGAAGGCAAGATTTCCGCAGGCTGAAAAAGGTTGTGCTTGTGAAGTAAGCAGAATTTTTTTAAGCCAGAAAGGAACTGCGCTTTCAGCCCATGGAATTTGGTATATTGTGAGCCGCTATACAGGAATTGAAGGGACCGGCAGCCATGTTTCGCCTCATGCTTTTAGGCATACTTTTGCTACAGGAATGCTTAATTCTGGCGCGGACATAAGAGTTGTTCAGGAACTTCTTGGACATTCCAGCATAAGCACGACTCAGCGTTATACTCATGTAACTTTGGAACGTTTAAAAAAAGTATACAGCCAGGCGTTTCCGCATTCAGGAAAAAAAGACTGAAATAGAAATTGTCTGCATAGGAGAATAAAAATTATGGGAAATGAAAATAAAATCCGCAGCACAACTGTAATTGCTGTAAGGAGAAATGGAAAAGTTGCTATGGCTGGAGACGGTCAGGTTACTATGGGAAACACAGTGATGAAAGGCAATGCTAAAAAAGTGCGCCGCATTTATGATGGCAAAGTTCTTACAGGATTTGCCGGAGCAACCGCAGATGCCTTTACTCTTTTTGATAAATTTGAAGAAAAACTCAAGACATTTAACGGAGACCTTACTCGTGCCGCTGTTGAGCTTGCTAAGTTGTGGCGCACAGAACGTTCAATGAGCAAGCTTGAGGCGCTTTTGCTTGTAGCTGATTCAAATAAAATTCTTTTGATTTCAGGAAGCGGAGACGTCATTGAGCCTGAAAACGATATTCTTGCGATTGGTTCTGGAGGAAATTATGCATACGCAGCGGCAATGGCTTATATGGAATCTTCCCAGTTTTCAGCAAAAGAAATAGCCCAGAAATCGCTTGCAATAGCAGGACAAATTTGCATTTATACTAACAGCAACGTAGTAGTTGAGGAGCTTTAATATGACTGAAGAAATCAAGGCGCAGTCGAATTCAAAAGGAATTCCAGACGGACTTACTCCAGCGCAGATTGTTGAAAAACTTGACAATTATATAATCGGCCAGCAAAAGGCAAAGCGTTTTGTTGCAGTTGCTTTGCGAAACCGCCAGCGTAGAATAAAACTTCCAGAAGAAATCCGGGACGAAGTTGCGCCAAAGAATATTTTGATGATGGGACCAACTGGAGTTGGAAAAACTGAAATTGCTCGCCGCCTTGCAAAACTTTGCGGAGCGCCATTCTTGAAAGTGGAAGCCACAAAATATACGGAAGTTGGCTATGTTGGCCGCGATGTTGAAAGTATGGTCCGCGATCTTATGGCAGTTGGCTATAACATGGTAAAGGCTGAAATGCAGGAGAAATTGCGTGAAAAATGCATTCCTATGGTGGAAGACCAGCTGCTTGATTTGCTTTTGCCTGGAAGTTCTGGCAAGAAAAAACGCAAGGATTCCTCTCCAAAAAGAGATGTCCATGTGCTTGGAAATATATTTGGTGAGTCAAGTCCGATTCAGGGAAGCTTGATTCAAGTTGATATTCCAAAAGAAAATCCTGTTCAAGAAGAGCTGCAAGAAGAAATTGAAGAAGATACTTCAACTCACGAGGATATGGCTTCTACACGTGAAAAATTCAGGACAATGCTCCGTGAGGGTAAGCTCGAAGACCGCATTGTGGAAATAACAGTTCACCGTCAGCCTTCATTTAGCATGAACATGATGGGAGCAAGCAATCCTGAAGACCTTGAAGAAAGCATAAACGGACTTCAGGAGCTTCTTTCAGGCGGAAGATCAAAAAGACGCAGTGTAACTGTTCGCGAAGCACGCCAAATTCTTATGGCGGATACTCTTGAGCGAAATACAGACAGTGACAAGGCTGCTGATGAGGCGAAAAAAAGAGTAGAGCAAAGCGGAATTATTTTTATAGATGAAATTGACAAGATTGCAACTCACGGTGGTGAAGGCGACCGTCAGGCAGTCAGTAGGGAAGGAGTTCAGCGGGACATTCTTCCTATTGTTGAAGGAAGCGATGTGAATACAAAATGGGGCGTGGTAAATACAACTCATATTTTGTTTATCGGAGCTGGAGCTTTCAGTGTATCTGCCCCTAGCGATCTTATCCCGGAACTCCAAGGTAGATTTCCTCTTCGCGTGGAATTGGAGCCGCTCAAAAAAGAAGATTTCAAGCGCATACTTACCGAGCCAAAAAACGCTCTTGTGAAGCAGTATGAAGCTCTTCTTGCCACTGAAGGCGTAACACTCAAGTTTGCGGACGAAGCTATTGACCGCATGAGTTTTATTGCGGAAGATGTAAATTCTCACAGTGAAAATATAGGCGCGCGCAGACTTCATACTATAATGGAAACTGTTCTTGAGGAATTAAGCTTTGATGCTGACCGCCATGCAGGTGAAACTATAACAATTGACAGCAAGTATGTTGATGAAAAACTGAATGGTGTAATCCAAAATCAGAATTTGGAGCGTTATATACTCTAGTCATTTTTATATTCTAAAGCAAACAAAAAAGGACTTGGAACTGTTTTTCAGAACCAAGTCCTTCATTTTTTTTTAGATGGAATTTATTGCTTAGGAATTTCTTCCGCAGCAGTTTTTGTATTTTTTTCCGCTTCCGCATGGGCATGGATCGTTTCTGCCTACTTTTGGAACAGATCTAGTTACTGTTACGCTTTGACCTTGCCTTCCGCTTTTCATTGCTGAATTCTGAGCGGCCTGTTGCGCGCTTCTTGCCATTGACTGCGCTTCCTGATGCTGTGCATTCATCTGGCGAGGCTGCTGGCGTGGAGGCTGAGAGCCGACTTGAACTTTTACCTTGAATACTCTGCTTGTTACAGAATCTCTTATGTTGTCAAGCATTTCGTCAAATTGATTGAATCCGTCAATTTTATATTCTGTGAGCGGATTTTTGCTTCCGTAAGAACGCAAGTGAACGGCTTCTCTTAGTCCGTCAAGGAATTCAAGTTGATCAAGCCATTTTTTATCAATCATCTGAATGTACTGGTAGCGGATAAACATATTCAGGCTTTGTTTTCCGGCAAGCATTTCCTTTTGTGTCAAGTCATTCTGAAGAGCCGCATCAACTCCTTCCTCTGTAAGCTGATCATAAGAAAGCTGCTGACCGAATGTGTTGTATATTTTGTCTGCAAGCGCGCTTTGTGATGGATTCCTTTCATGCTTGAACTCTTCGAAAATTTCAGAGACAGTTTCTTTTGCATTGTTCATAACTCTGCCGCTCAAGTCTTCGTCTACAAGAATTTCATCACGCTGGTCATAAATAAATTTTCTCTGCTGATTCAAAACGTCATCATAGTCAAGAAGATTTTTTCTTATTTCAAAGTTTCTTTCTTCTACTTTTTTCTGGGCTTTTTCAATTGAGCGGTTAAGCATAGGGTGATTTATTGGTTCTCCAGGCTGCATTCCGATTCTGCTCATAATGGCTTTCATCTTTTCGCCGCCAAACAGCCTCATAAGATCGTCGTCCATTGAAATGTAGAATTTGCTTCTTCCAGGGTCTCCCTGTCGTCCAGAGCGTCCGCGAAGCTGATTGTCAATACGGCGGCTTTCATGGCGTTCAGAGCCGATTACGTAAAGTCCGCCAAGGTTTTTTACTTCCTCGTAGTCTTTTTTCCACTGTTCCTTTTCAATTTTAAGAGCTTCATCAAACTGCTCCTGAGATGCTTCTGTTCCGACTTTTTTTCTTGCTCTAGTTTCAGGACTTCCGCCGAGCTTGATGTCTGTACCGCGTCCTGCCATGTTTGTTGCGACAGTTACGGCTCCTTTTGCTCCGGCTTCAGCAATAATCAAAGCTTCACGTGCATGGTTTTTTGCGTTAAGAACTTCATGGCGAATTCCTTTTCTTGTAAGAATTGCCGAAAGATGCTCTGATTTTTCTACGGAAACTGTTCCGATTAAAACTGGCTGGCCCTTTTTGTGCGCTTCTTCAACTTCTTTTGAAATCGCAATCCATTTGTCGCTTTCGTTCAGGTAAACTTCATCGTCTTCATCAATGCGGGCAACAGGCTTGTTTGTTGGAATTACGACAACATCTAGATTGTAAATTTTGTCGAATTCTACAGCCTCTGTTGCAGCGGTTCCTGTCATTCCAGAAAGCTTGTCATACATTCTGAAGAAATTCTGGAATGTGATTGTCGCAAGCGTTCTGTTTCGCTGGGCAATCTTTAAATGCTCCTTTGCTTCTATTGCCTGATGAAGTCCGTCTCCGTATCTTCTTCCTTCAAGAATGCGTCCTGTAAATTCGTCAACAATCTGAACTTGTCCGTCTTTTACAACATAATCAACATCAGGATGATAAAGTGTATGAGCCCTCAGCGCCTGTGTAAAATAATGCACAAATTCAAAATTTTGCTCGTCAAAAACAGTTGTTCCCGGCTCAATAAGATTGTGGGAAAGAAGTATGTCGTTTATTTTGTTCATTCCCTTGTCTGTAAATGAAACGCGCTTGCTTTTTTCATCCAACTTGTAGTCGCCTTCGAGAGCCGCGCGCTGTTCGGGAGTCATTTCAACTTCGTCTGGATAGTCGTTTGTCTTTGGATCTTTTTTGACTTCCGTGAACATTCCAATGTATTTGTCAACTTCATGGAATTTGAAAGTGTCGTCTTCGCCTTGTCCTGAAATGATAAGCGGAGTTCTTGCTTCATCGATAAGAATAGAGTCGATTTCGTCCACAATGCAGAAGTTGAATCCGCGCTGAACTTTGCGGGAAGCGTCAATCTGCATATTGTCACGCAAGTAGTCAAATCCGAACTCGTTGTTTGTTCCGTAAGTCAGGTCGCAGTTGTAAGCGGCTTTTCTTGCGTCGTTGTCCATGTTGCTTAAGATGCAGCCTACAGTTTGACCAAGGAATCTGTAGATGCGTCCCATCCACTGGCTGTCGCGCTCTGCAAGGTAATCGTTTACAGTAACAATGTGAACGCCTTTTCCGCTAAGAGAATTAAGGTAGGCGGCGCAAACGCACATAAGTGTTTTTCCTTCGCCGGTCTTCATTTCTGTTATTCTGCCGGAATGAAGGACAAGGGAACCCATGAGCTGGCATGGATATGCGCGCTCTCCAAGAACCCTTTTTGCCGCTTCTCTTGCCAATGCAAATGCATCCACAAGAATATCATCGAGAGTCTCGCCCTTTGCAAGACGCTCTTTTAGAATTTTTGTCTGTTCAGGAAACTGCTCGTCAGAAAATGCCTGTGCCCAGCTTTCTCTAGCTTCAATCTGTGCAACAACAGGCTTCAGTGCTTTTACAGCGCGGTCATTTGCCGAACCGAAAATAAGTGTTAATAATTTGTCAAACATAATGCAGTAAATATATAAAATTTTCTATATATTTGCAACTTTCTGAAACTTTGGCTGTCTAAGACTATAGTGATTTGAAGTTCATTTTCTGCGGAAGTATTTCGCTTGAAATGAATGACATTTTGTATTAAAATGTCATAAAAACTTTTTACCACACTGTTTTTAAGAGGAATATATGGCACTTTATCATGATTTTTTAGTTGAAGACAGAGAGTTTGCTTCCTACGATGACTTGAAGGCGCATTGCCGCTTGAAGGCTCCGGAAAATTTCAATTTTGCCTATGACATTGTAGACCGCTACACTGTTACAGAGCCGGGAAAAAGAGCTCTTGTGTGGTGCGATGATGACGGCGAAGAGCATACTTGGACATTCGAGCAGATTTCAGCTGATTCAAAGCGGACTGCATATTTTCTTGCTTCTCAAGGAATAAAAAAAGGCGATGCCGTTATGATGATTTTGCGCCGCCGCTACGAATGGTGGTGGGTAATGATGGCGCTTCATAGAATCGGGGCAATCGCAGTTCCGGCTACAGACCAGCTGCTTCAAAAAGACATCGAGTACCGCACAAACGCTGCGGAAATCAAGATGATTATTTCTTATGACAATCCGGCGGTTCAGTCTGAAATTGAAAAAGCTCTTCCAAATTCCCCGACTGTAAAAAAACTTGTTACTGTAGGACCTTCACGTGAAGGCTGGATTGACTTCCATGCTGAAGTTGACAAGTGCGTCCCAGAATTTCCGCGCCCGGTAGGAGATGCCGCAGTTCACAGCGAAGACCCTATGCTTCTTTACTTTACGTCAGGAACTTCAGGCTATCCAAAGATGGTTCTGCACAATTACCTTTATCCGATTGGGCATCTTATAACTGCAAAATACTGGCATGGAGTTCAGGACAATGGACTTCATCTTGCTGTTTCTGAAACTGGCTGGGGAAAAGCTGTCTGGGGAAAACTCTACGGACAGTGGATTTGCGGAAGCGCGGTTTTTGTTTACGATATGCACAGCTTTAAGCCGGACAAGATGCTTCAGAAAATCGCAAAGTACGGAATTACAACTTTCTGCGCGCCTCCAACTGTTTACCGCTACCTCATCAGGCAGGACCTTTCAAAGTACGACATCAGCAGTGTAGTGCGTTTTGCGACTGCGGGAGAAGCTCTTAACGGCGAAGTTTACAACAAGTTTATTGAGCAGACAGGAAAGAAAATCTACGAAGGCTACGGTCAGACTGAATCCACAATTATCTGCGGAAACTTTCTTGACGCTGTTGTTCGTCCTGGCTCAATGGGCCGTCCGTCTCCTGTTTATGACGTTTCTGTTGTAAATGCCAGCGGAAAACCTGTTCCTGCAGGTGAAGTCGGCGAACTTGTAATCCACTTGGATAAAGGACATCCGTTCGGGCTTCTTTCTGGATACTACCGCGATGTTGCTCTTACAGCTAATGCTTTTGACGGAGGCGTTTACCATACTGGAGACACAGTTTATATGGATGAAGACGGCTACGTTTGGTTCGTTGGAAGAAAAGACGACATCATCAAGTCTTCCGGATTCAGAATCAGTCCGTTTGAAGTTGAGTCTGTTCTTCAGCAGCATCCGGCTGTAATGGAATGCGCGGTTACAGGCGTTCCTGATGAAAAAAGAGGACAAGCTGTAAAGGCTACAATCGTTCTTTCTCCGGGATACGAGGCTTCCGAAGAACTTGAGCATGAACTTTTTGACTTTGTAAAGCACGAGACTGCGCTTTTCAAGTGTCCTAGAATAATTGAGTTTGTGCATGAGCTTCCAAAGACAATCAGTGGAAAAATCCGCCGTGTAGAAATCCGTGAAAAGGATGCCGGTGTAGATGTAGACAAAGTTAAGCAAGAATTCTAAGCCGGACAAAGCTTATAAAACTGCCGTCATTTTAGTGTAAAATGCTAATCTGGCGGCTTTTTTTTGTTCCGGGAGGCTTCGGCAGGCTGCAAAATGTTTTCTTAGTCCAAATGTCGAGTTTTGATAAGAACAGTAATTTAAGTGTCATTCCCGTGCTACGACAC